>NZ_LZLL01000506.1:0-17992 GCF_001669335.1 Mycobacterium sp. 1245852.3
GCGGTACTTCTCCCTTGACGACGACCGGTTCAGCGATCTGCTGCTGGCGGTGAACGAGGCGATCGCCAACGCCGCGGAATTCGCCTACGTCGACGCCGCCGAGCGCGGCACGCTCGACGTGCGGGCAGCCTACGACGCGAATGCCGACACCCTCGCGGTGACCGTCGACGACCGCGGCGTTGGCGATCGCCTCGTTCACCGCCAGCAGCAGATCGCTGAACCGGTCGTCGTCAAGGGAGAAGTACCGCTCGAGCCACGCCGCGAATTCGGCGCGGGTGCGGGCCGCGCTGCGCGCGTCGGCGACCACACGCGTCCGTACGAAGCGGGATCGGTCATCGATGTTGGACACGTTCTGCGGCTGGTCAGCGCGTCCCGTCATTCCCAGTTGCATTGCCACCCTGTCGACGCTCACTCACCAGCGATGCCGCTCAGCGCTCCGTCCAGACTGCTGTAGAGCGAGAGCACGCTGTCGATACCCATGAGTTTGATCGGCCTGCTGGTGGCCGAGCCATTGGCGACCACCGCGAACTGCGTCGGCGGCTCGAGCTCGGCCTGCGCGGAAACCAGGACCGTCATCCCGGCCGACGCCAGAAAACCGACTTTGGACAGATCGACGATCAAGGCCGCGGGCTTGGTCGCCAGCGCGGTCTGGATCGCGTCGGCCAGCAGCGGCGAGCTGAGCATGTCGACTTCGCCGGAGACGCTGAGCACGACCGCCTGGTCTACCTGGTGTTTGCCCACTTCAAAAGCGGTTGGATCGACTAAGTCGCCGGTTTGTTCGCCCATGGTCTATCACTCACATTCGGTCCCTTGCGGGACACCGCTAGCCTTCTGAACAGCCACTGCCGTATCCGGGGGCTGTTTATTCAACCCCGCGGGAACACGCTTGCCTACGGAGGAGACGCACCCCGTCGATCTGCGCTGGTAAATGCAGATACAGCTACAAGTGTTTAGTCAATGGTAGGACACGCGGCGTACCACGCTCAAAACGCTGAACGATTTCGGGCGCCGCGACGTAGTCCGGATGTGCGTGACGGCCAGCCTAGAAGTTGCACGGGCCAACGGCCCGTGCGTGAATTGCTTCCACCTGCTTCGCTCTCGCCCCGCGTGGCGTGGCCTGCAGAAATGGGAAGGACGGTCGGCCGTGGGACCCGGTGATCGCGGCGGCGAGCAACACAGCGGCGAGCGGCCCGACGATCCCGGAGAAGACCCGCGCGCGGCGTCGACTTCCGGTGCGCTGAACCGACGGCGCGCACTGCTCGGCATGGGCGCGGTAGCCGGCGCCGCCGCGGTCGACGTCGGTGGCTTCGCCTATGCCGGTGCCTGGCTACGGCCCGGCGCGCTGACGCCGCCCCGATTCACCGATCGCTTCGAGCACGTCTATGGCCGCCACGCCGGGTTCCGGCGAAACCACGCCAAAGGGCTCAGCGCCACCGGCACGTTCGTCAGCACCGGGGCGGCAGCGGGGATCTGCCGGGCCGCGGTCTTCGCGCCCGGAAGCGTTCCCCTGATCGGCCGGTTCTCTCTGTCCGGTGGGTTGCCCGACCAGGCCGACAAGCTCGACACCGTGCGCGGGCTGGGGCTGCTATTCGACGGGCCCGCCGGGCGGCAGTGGCGCACCGCGATGATCAACCTCCCGGTCTTCCCGGACAGCACCCCGCAGGGGTTTTACGACCGGTTGCTGGCGTCCAAGCCGCTACCCGGCACGGGCAAGCCCGACCCGCAGCAGATGGCCGCGTTCCTGCAACGCCATCCCGAGACCGCCGCGGCCATGCGGATCATCAAGCAGGCGCCGCCGAGCACGGGATTCGCCGACAGCGCCTTCCATGCGCTTAACGCCTTTCGGTTCACCAACGGCGCCGGCGCGACGGTGCCGGTGCGCTGGTCGGCGATTCCCCAGCAAGGCGCCGACGTGGCGGCCCTGCCCGCCGGGCCGCCGGCCAAGGACTACCTGTTCGACGCCCTCATCCGGACGCTGGCGCGCACCCCGCTGACCTGGCGGCTGATGCTCACCGTCGGCGAGCCGGGGGACCCGACCGACGACGCCACCAAACCGTGGCCGCCGGGACGGCGCGCCATCGACGCCGGCACCATCACCATCTCCGCGGTCCAGACGGAGGACGCCGGCAACGCGCGCGATATCAACTTCGACCCGCTGGTGCTGCCGGACGGCATCACCGCCTCCGACGACCCGCTGCTCGCGGCGCGCTCGGCGGTGTACGCCCGTTCATTCGGTCGCCGCGCCGGTGAGCCCAAAACGCCCAGCGCAGTCGGCGTCGAAGCGGTCCTGCAATGACTGAGGCGACCGTCGCGCCGCGGTTCACCCTGCTTTCGCGCGTCCTGCACTGGCTGATGGCCCCGATGGTGATCGCGCAGTTGCTCATCGGCGTGACCATGGTCGCCGCCCTGGGCCTGTACCCACGACTACTGGCCATCCACCGGCCGCTGGGCCTGCTGATCCTGGTCTTCGCCCTGGTCCGGCTGGTGAACCGGCTCAGGCACCGGCCACCGCCGTTTTTGGCCACCATGAGCAAGACCGAACGCCGCGTCGCGACGGGATCGGAGTACCTGCTCTACGCCCTGCTGCTCGTGCAGCCCCTGACCGGGTGGGCCATGCTGTCGTCGGCGCGCTTCCCGATCACTCTGCTCGGGCCCGTCGCGCTGCCCGGCATCGCACCGCACAACGTCGACGTCTTCGCGGTCCTGCGCGAGTGCCACGGCGCCTTCGCGCTCCTGCTTTTCCTCGCGTTTACCGCCCACATGACGGCGGTACTCTTCCACACGCTCGTCTTGCGCGACCGGCTCCTCGACCGCATGGCGGTGTGGCGCAGCAAGCCGCCACCCCGCAGCCAGACCGAGGCGCAGACCGACGTCGCAGTCTGACGACCTGCCTGCTCGGGCCCAAAGTGGCCGAATATGATCGGCACGATTCGGACTTGAGCGCGCGGTCACCGGCCGTGGGCGCCGTGCCCGTGAGGGCCATGAGGAACTGGGAGAGTTCAATGTCGAACCAGCAGCAAGCGGAGCGGATGACGGCGGGCAAAGGATTCATCGCGGCGCTCGACCAGAGCGGCGGTTCGACGCCCAAGGCGCTGCGCCTCTACGGCATCCAGGACGACGCCTACTCCTCCGAGAAGGAGATGTTCGACCTCATTCACCAGATGCGCTCGCGGATCATCACGTCCCCGGCGTTCACCGGTGACCGGGTGCTGGCCGCGATCCTGTTCGAGCAGACCATGGACCGCGAGATCGCGGGCAAGCCGTCGACCACCTACCTGTGGGAGACCAAGGGCGTGGTGCCGATCCTCAAGATCGACAAGGGCCTGGCCGACGCGTCCGACGACGTCCAGCTGATGAAGCCGATCCCGGGCCTCGACGAACTGCTGGACCGGGCCGCCGGCCTGGGCGTCTTCGGGACCAAAGAGCGGTCGGTGATCGGCGGTGCCAACCCCAAGGGCATCGCGGCGGTGATCGCCCAGCAGTTCGAGCTGGGCCATCAGGTGCTCTCGCACGGTCTGGTGCCCATCATCGAGCCCGAGGTCACCATCTCGATTTCGGACAAGGCCGAGGCCGAGGGCATCCTGCGCGACGAGATCACCAAGCAGCTCGACTCCGTGCCGGACGGTCAGCGCGTGATGCTCAAGCTGAGCCTGCCCACCGAGGTCAACTTCTACCGTCCTCTGATCGAGCACCCGAAGGTGATGCGGGTGGTCGCCCTGTCCGGCGGTTACTCCCGCGAGGAAGCCAACGACCTGCTGGCCAAGAACACCGGGCTGATCGCCAGCTTCAGCCGCGCGCTGACCGAGGGCCTGACCGTCGACCAGTCCGACGAGCAGTTCAACGCCACCCTGGACAAGGCGATCCAGTCCATCTACGACGCTTCGGTGGCCGGCTGAACCTTCCTGCGGGCCCTCGGTCCTGGTAGTAGCGGGACCACCCGAACGGCGCCCATCGGCGCTAGGGTCACTTCATGCGCGATCAGCAAGCGCTGGCGACGTTCCTGCGAGCACGGCGCGGCTTGTTGAAGCCCGCCGATGTCGGCCTTGTCGGGGGTGAACGCCGGCGGGTGGCTGGCTTGCGCCGCGAGGAAGTCGCGATGCTGGCCGGCATCAGCGCCGAGTACTACCTGCGGCTGGAGCAGGGGCGCGAGCGGCAGCCTTCAGACCAGGTCCTCGAGGGGCTCGCCAGCGCGCTGCAACTCAACGACGATGCCGCCGAATACATGCGGACCCTCACCCATCCCGCCCCCCGCCGACGGCGTCCGGCGGCAGCGAAGGTGGACCCTAGCCTGCAGGGGCTGCTCGACACCTGGCATCTGACTCCCGCTTATGTGCAGGACCGTCATATGAACATCCTGCTGGGCAACTCGATGGCGCGGGCGCTCATTCCGTACTTCGCGCCGGGCTCCAATCATCTGCGGTTCATCTTCTTGGACCCCGAGTTGCGCAAGTGGCTTCGTAACTGGGACGAGGTCGCCGGCATTCTGGTGTCCTGGTTGCGCTTCAACATCGCCGAGGAGAGTCCCGGCGATCCGGAACTGCAAAAGCTGATCGGCGAGTTGAGCATCGCCAGTCACGACTTCCGCACGCTGTGGGCCCGCCAGGACGTCAAACAGAAGACCAGTGGCATGGGGCTGATAAATCACCCGCAGGTGGGCCCGCTCGACCTGCACTACCGCGCCTTCGTTCTTCCCGAAACACGGCAGGCGCTGGTCACCTACTACGCGGAAGCCGGTTCACCGTCGGAAGAGCGGCTGCGTCTGCTCTCCAGCCTCGCGCAGCCCACGACTTAGACCCTGGGCGCCATGCGCTCCTAGCGCGCGCCAATTGAACTGCAGCGCGGGCTATCTCGCTTCACGTCGCCGCGCTGCCTAGCCGCCGCGCTACCAGGAACGACGGGGCCTGGATGCGCCCTGGAGCACCCGACATGCTGATTGCAACAAACCGACGGCCAAGGAGCAATCGACGGTGGGCATGGCATCTGCAGAAACCAATTCGGCGGCGGCGCAGGACTTTCAGGCGCGGGTGCGGGCAAATCAGCAGCGCCTCACGGGCGAGCTGAAACCGTGTTACGACTTCATCGTGTGCGGAGCCGGGTCGTCGGGTTCGGTCGTCGCGGGACGCCTGGCCGAGAATCCGGAGGTCAGTGTGCTTTTGGTGGAGGCGGGCGGCGATGACGACATACCGGCCGTCACCCAGGCCAACCAGTGGCCCTACAACCTCGGCAGTGAACGCGATTGGGGCTTTCGTGCCGTACCGAACCCGCACATCAACGGGCGGTCCATTCCGATGTCGATGGGCAAGGTGCTGGGTGGGGGATCCAGCATCAACGTCATGTGCTGGGCGCGCGGCCACAAGAACGACTGGGACTTCTTCGCCGACCAAGCCGGGGATCCGGGCTGGGGCTACGACGCAGTTCTCGACATCTATCGCCGCATCGAAGACTGGCATGGCCCCGCCGATCCCGCCTACCGGGGCACCGGTGGACCGGTGTTCGTGCAGCCCGCTCCCGAACCGAGCCCGCTGGCACCGGCCACGCTATTGGCCGCGCGTTCGATCGGGATTCCCACTTTCGAAAATCCCAACGGGCGCATGATGGAAGGGCCCGGCGGGGCGGCCATTGAAGATATCCGCGCGCGCAACGGCAAGCGGGAGTCGATATTTCGTTCCTACACGTATCCGCTCATGGATCGGCCCAACCTGACGGTGCTCACCGAGGCCCTCGTGACCCGGGTGGTCTTCGATGCGAACCGCGCTACCGGGGTCCAGATCCGGTATCGCGGGTCGACGCTCGTCGTCGGCGCCGAGTGCGAGGTGGTGCTGTCCCTGGGGGCCATCCATACCCCGAAGGTGTTGATGCAATCGGGGATCGGCGACGAGGGACAGCTGCACGCCTTCGGAATCCCTGTGCGCCAGCATCTTCCGGGTGTGGGCCGCAACTTCCAGGACCATGTGGCTATCCACTGCGTGTGGCAGGACCGGGTGCCGCTGCCGCCGCGCAACACCATGTCGGAGGCGACGGTGTATTGGACCATGTCGGATGCCGAGACGCCGGACGTGTTCATCTGCCAGGCCGAGGTGCCGATCGGCACCGACGAGACGATTGCCAGATTCGGCCTCCCACAGTCCGGTTGGACGCTGTTCGCCGGTGTGGCACACCCGAGGAGTCGTGGACACCTCCGGCTGACCGGACCACACCCGGATGATCCGATCCGCATCCACGCCAATACTTTTGGTGATCCCGACGACCTCAATGCGGCGTTAGCCGCGGTGGAGTTGTGCCGCGAACTCGGGAACTCGCAGGCCCTGTGCCCGTTCGTCAGCCGGGAGGTGACACCCGGCAACCTGAAGGGCCGTGACCTCGAGGGCTTCGTCCGCGACGCCGCGACCAGTTACTGGCATCAGAACGGTACGGCCAAGATGGGCCGCGATTCGGATGCCGTCGTCGACGCATCACTGCGCGTCTACGGGATCGAGAAGCTGCGCGTCGCCGACGCGTCGGTGATGCCGGGAATCACCACCGGCAACACCATGGCGCCCAGCGTGATCATCGGCGAGCGCGCCGCCGCGATGCTCGTCGCGGACCACTCCTAGTAGCGGTGCCGGGCCATGCGCGGGGGCCCGGAGTCACCGTCGTCGGAGACCAGTGCGGGCACCATCTCGCTGGTCACCAGGCCCTCGTGTCGGGTCGCTTCGTCGATGACGGCGAAGGATTCGGCGATGTTGGCCGGCGTATCGATCACCACGGTGACGACGGGAACCCGGCGGGTCAACGAGAGCAATCCGTCGCCGTGGGGCGGGTGGTCGCCGTGGAACCCCCAGACGCCGCGCAGCACGGTCGCGCCGTCGACGGTCTTGGCTTGGCGCAGCCGCTGGACGATCGCGCGGTGTATCGGCACACCCGCATGGTGCGCCGATTCCGAGGTGTAGATCGTCAGCTGCTGGAACAGCGGCAGGCCGCGCTCGTCGACGCCGGGCAGGGCGTGCGGCCGCTCCAGAAACCGGCCGTCGCGCTTGCACACCCGGACCCGTTCGACGGTGAACAGCGGCCTGCGCAGCAGTTGGCCGAGCTCCGGTAGCACCCGACCGATGCGCTCGCCGGAGCCGACGACCACGATCATCATCGGCACATCGGCGTTGCGGCCAAAGAAGTTCGCGCGCTGGCGTTCTCCGTGTGCGACGCCGTCCACCCCGAGCAATACCGTGGCGCCGGCCAGGCCGCGCCGGTGCATCAAGTCGCACAGCGCGATGTAGGCGGGCGAGCCGTCGACGCGCTGCTTGCGCCCGACGTAGATCGTCAACTTGACGGCGTCGTGCAGATCCTCGGGTAGCCGCGGTGACCCGATGTCGTCGTGCAGCAGCCGAGCACGTTCCAGGGTCACCAGGCCTCGCTGCTTGACGCTCAGCACCGGGTCGAGCAGCGCCTCGATCTTCGCTCGCGTGTCGACCGCGATGATCGCCACGGGCGGGTCCTCGGACAACGTCAGCGACTCGTCGGTGCGCAGATAGTGACCGGTGCCGAACCCGCCGATGCCGCGCAGCAGGACGCCGCAGGCGATTCGGTGCCGCGCGTACAGGCCGAGCAGCACATCGGAGACGAAACTGTCCTCGGTCCGCCTGCGCTCGGCCAGATAGGTGGTGAGCTTCAGGCAATCGTCGTCCATCGCCGCTCCCGTCGCCCTTGCGCCGAGCCTACCGTTCGCAGACGTCAAGCGTCGCAGCGGTGTTCGGTGTGACCTACCTCAGCGCAGCTGCTCGGTGGGCACGCCGTAGCGGTCCTGGTAGGCGCTCACTCGCTCACGCACTTCGACGGCGTCCAGCCCGGTGTCCGCCCAGGTGTATCGGCTGCGCCCGCCGTCCGAGGGGTGGGAGGCGAGGAAGTCGCGCATCTTCTGCTCGGCATCGGGGCGCAGCTCGCGGTCCATCCGCTGGTAGATGTCCTTGATCGTGGTCCAGGGGTCGTTCATGAAGTCGGCGAACTGCACGTCGATCACCCGGTCCGCGGGCACGGCGCCGCTGTCCCGCAAGGCCATCTCACGCTCCAGGCCGACGATGATCTCCTCGTAGGACTGGGCCGCGCACTCGGTGATGCTGGATTCGTCGCTGCACATCCGGCGCAGGTGATGGGTGAGCGCGGCGATCGACGATATGACGTTGAGTGGGTCGCGGTGGGTCTGCACGATCAACGCGTCCGGGTATTCGGCCAGCAAGACGTCCAGCTGCCACAGGTGGGCGGGCGACTTCAACAGCCACTGACCGGACACACCGGATTGCAAGTGCTGCAGGAAGATTCGGTGGAAGCGATAGGCGCCGGCATGGTCGGCTTCGTACATCAGCCAACGGTAGTAGCTCGGCAGCCGATACTGCACCGAGAAGATCATGCTGACGAACTCGGCCGCGGTGATGCGCACACACTCCTGGCCGACCAGCGCTCCCATCGGATGAAAGGCCAAGAACCCCGGCATGATCTGTTCGGAAAGGTCGATGCCGGCCTGGGTCTGGGCGATGCGGGGATCGCTGTGATAGGCCTCGGGCTGCGGCACCGGACAGGGCTCGTCGACCTCCCACGTCAGCGGCGCCCGCAGCTCGGGATCCTGGGCGAGCAGGTCGTAGAGAATCGTGGTCCCGGTGCGCGGCTGGCCGACGATGAAGATCGGCGCCTTGACCTCCTCGCGGGAGACCTCGGGATGTTCTTTGCGCCAAGCGATTACGCCGAGCCGGTTCTTCAGCGCCCGCATCAGGTCAAGGTGGGCGATCTCGACACCGATGTCGGATAGCCGGGCGTCGTTGATCAGCCCGTCGGTCACCCGGTGCAATCCGGGCCGCCAACCCTCGTCGCCGAAGTCGTCGCTGCCGACTTCGTCGCAGGCGGCGGCGATCAATCGTTCCGGAGCGAAGCGGTCCTGCAATGTCATTTCCGCTCCTCGGCCTCGCGCACGGACACGGTGACCTCGGGCGGGCTCGGATTGTCCAGCCAGCGCACGACGATGAAGCCGCGATGCCGGCCACCGGTGTCGAGCCAGTGGCCAAACCCGAAGTCTTCGGCCGCGATTGCGATCCGCACCCGCCCGTCGGCGTTGGGCTGGACGCCGCGGTTGGTCACCGAGCTGTGCCGGCGATGCGGCTCCAGGCATTCGTGCCAAATGCTTTCCAGCGTGACGTTCCAGTACCGGGTGTCGGGCGGGACGATGTCCAGGACGAGGGCCTGACCGGGTTCGAGCCGAAAGGTGCCCATCATGTACAGGTTGTCCGGCGTGGTGTCGGCCGCACCCAGGTCGGCGGCTTGGGCGGTCAGCAACGTATTTGGCGTGTGCAGGAGTTCCGGCTTGATGGTGCGGTGCAGGGTCGCGAGTTTCATCATCGACCATGCCATCGCGGTGAATTGGTCGGCGAGCCCGTCGTCGGTCAGCGTCGGCACGGGCCCGGGGTCCAGCGCCTCGATCCGCAGCGTCGCCAATTCCTCGTTCGACCGGTCACCGATGTATTCCCGGACGACCACCGACGAGGCGTCGTCGGGGATCTTCACCCACTGAGCGCCGGCCAGATCGGCGGGTTCGTCGGCCGCGAGCACGAGCGTGAACTCACCGGAGTCGAGCGCCAGGTCGATGTCGCTCAGGTAGGCCGCCATCCGCCGCGGGGTGAGTCCGGTCCCGGCCAGGATCTGGAATCCCAGGTAAGCGCTGGAGCCGCGGGTGCCGGTGATGCGGTAGCGGCGGTCGCCGCGAATCATCGCCAGGTAATATTTGCCGTCCGGGTTGGGGCCCCCGACCATCCGGTTCTCCGAGCACATATCGAAGAACGACGGCCGCTCGGGGTCGGATTCGACCGTCATCTGCGCGCACAGCGCTGACACCCGGGCGACCACGCGCAGACCCTCGGCCAGTTCCCGCGCCGACTCGGCATCCTCGGTCACGATCTTGGTGACGTCGGCCAGCATCTGCTGGAAGAACTCCCACGCGGCGCGCGCCTTAGGGGCCGGCTGATCGGACGAAGCGGTGATCTGAGACATCGTCTCATGCTAAGACTATGTCTTACGATTGTGGGGACGATTCGCAGGAAACAGGGTGGGGACATGTCAAGTGCAGCGTCCGCTACGCCGTCGCTGGCCCAGCGCAAGCGTGCGGCGATGCGCCAGCGCATCGCCACGGCGGCCGCCCAGCTGGTCGCCAGCCGGGGTCTGGCGGGGGCCACGGTGGACCGCATCGCCGACACCGCCGACATTGGCCGGGCAACGTTCTTCCGCTACTTCAATTCCAAGGAAGACGCCGTCGCCGAGGGCATGAACGCCCACTGGCTGGACCGGATCACCGCCGCGCTGGCCGCCCAACCACCGCAGCTGACCGCCATCGAAGCGGTAGCCGGCGCCTTCGGTGAGCTCGCCCGTGGCTTCGCCGAGATCGAAACGCAGATCCGCGAATTGGCCACGCTGACAAGGTCATCCGACACGCTGGACGCGTGGACGCTGCATATCTATGTGCGCTATGAGCTGGCGATCGCCGAGCTCATCGCGCCCCGCATGCCCAACCTGACCCCGCAGGACCCGCGGCCACGCCTGATCGGGGCGCTGGCGATGGCGGCGGTGCGCGTCGCGCTGGACGACTGGCTGAGCCACGGGGGTTCGTTGCCCGACCGGGTGCGCCGGGGCCTGGCCGCGGTGTCGGTCGGCTGACGCGCGACGGTCAGGCGACGGTGAGCGCCTCCACGATGAGCCGGGTGGTCCGTTCGGCGCGGCGGCGCGAGTAGGGCTGCGCGCCGGAAAGGATCGGGTACACCACCCCACCGACGATGGCATCCGCAGCCGATTCCGCGGTGGCCTCGTCGATGCCGTCGGCCCGGAGCCGGGCCCGCACGCTGTCGTGTAGCGGCGCACTGAATCCGGCGCGCAGCTTGACGGCGGTGTCCTCGTGTTCCATGCAGGCCACCGTCAGCGTGCGCAGCATGGCCGAACCGCGCGGCGTCGTCAGGCTGGCGAACAACTTGCCCACCCAGCCCACCAGGTCGGCGGCCAGGTTGCCACTGTGGTTGACCGACGCGAGCAATTTGTCGGCATCTTCGAGCATCACGTCGGCGACTAGCGCGGGGCGAGTGGGCCACCATCGATAGATGGTCTGCTTGCCCACGCCGGCGCGCGCGGCGACCGCCTCGATGGTCAGCCCGTCGAAGCCGCGCTCGAGCAGCAGTTCTCGCGTGGCGGTGACGATCGCCGTGCGCGACTTCTCGCTGCGTCTGCGAGGCGAGCCCGCCGCCGTGTTCACCGCGTCGAGATCGGTTGGCATCTGGTGGTCCTCGCTTCTGCGAACTCAGATCGAACGCCCCTCGCGGGGATCGGGTGCGCTTTACATATCCCGATTCGCCCCGGTAGTCTGCCACAAGACGAGACGGTCCGTCTTGTAACGAAAGGATAGCAGTCGGTGCGGCCAACGCCAGTTATCTCTCGGCCGTCCTCGTGAGTCTGGGACTGAGTCCGGAGCAGCAGGAGCTCAGCGACGCCGTCGGACAATTCGCCGCCCGGCATGCCCCCATCGCCACCACGCGCGACAGCTTCGGCGACCTCGCGGCCGGACGAGTCCCCGAATGGTGGGATGCTCTGGTTGCCAACGGGTTCCACGCCGTGCATCTGCCCGAAGACCTCGGCGGCCAAGGCGGGGAACTGATCGACGCCGCATGCGTTCTGGAATCGGCGGGCATTTCGCTGCTCCCCGGCCCGCTGCTGCCGACGGTCAGCGCCGGAGCCGCCACACTGCTCGCCGATCCGACGCCGAGCGCCCAGTCATTCCTTCGGGACCTGGCAGCCGGCGCCACCGCGGCGATCGTGCTACCCGGGGACGGCTTCTCGGCGCGCCTCGACGGCGGCAACTGGCGGATCAGCGGAGCTTCACCCGTCACCCTCGGGGTGTGCGCGGCGCGAACGATCCTGCTCGGGGCCCATACCGATGACGGCGACATAGTCTGGGCGCTGGTGGACACCGAAAGCCCCACGGCCACAGTCGAACCCGTAATCGGCACCGACCTCGTCGCCGACGCCGGCATCCTGCGGCTCGACGACCACAGCGTCACCGACACCGAGGTGCTTACCGGCCTCGACAGCGAGCGTGCCCGCTGTGTGGTCGTGGGGCTCGTCGCCAGCACGACCGCCGGCATCGTTGCGTGGTGCCTGCGGACCGTCACCGCGCACCTGCGTATCCGCGAGCAGTTCGGCAAGGTGATCGGCACGTTTCAGGCGTTGCAGCACAACGCGGCAATGCTGTTGGTGAGCAGCGAGTTGGCCACCGCGGCGGCCTGGGACGCGGTCCGCGCCGTCGGCGAATCACTCGACCAGCATCGGATAGCCGCGGCCGGCGCGGCCGTGATCGCGATCTCGCCCGCGCCGGACCTGGTGCTCGACGCGTTGACGATGCTCGGCGCCATCGGTTTCACCTGGGAACACGACGTGCACCTGTACTGGCGGCGAGCCATCAGCCTGGCGGGATCGATCGGCCCGGCGAATCGCTGGGCGCGACGGCTGGGGGAGCTGACATGCACCCAGACGCGCGACATGTCGGTCAATCTCGGCGATGCGGAGGCCGAATTCCGTTCCTGGGTGGCCGAAACGCTGGATGCGGCCCTGCAGTTGAGCAACGACAAACCCGCACCGCACGGTGACTACGCCGACCAGGCGTCGGGGCCACAGCGCACTTTGCTCGCCGACGCCGGTCTGATTGTGCCGCACTGGCCGGCGCCGTGGGGCGTGGATGCGGGCCCGTTGAAGCAGCTCATCATCGACGAGGAGTTCGCCAAGCGGCCCGGGCTGGTCCGGCCGTCGCTGAACATCGCCGAGTGGATCCTGCCCTCGGTGCTGGCCGCCGCGCCAAAAGAGTTGCAGGAGAGGTTGATTCCGCCGACCCAGCGGGGTGACATTCATTGGTGCCAACTGTTCAGCGAGCCAGGGGCCGGTTCGGACCTCGCGTCGCTGGCCACCCGGGCCACCAAGGTCGACGGCGGCTGGCGGATCAACGGCCACAAGATCTGGACGTCGCTGGCCCAATACGCCGACCTGGGTGGACTGCTCGCCCGCACCGACCCCGAAGCCAGCAAGCACCGCGGCATCGGCTATTTCATCCTCGATATGCGTTCCCCCGGGGTCGAGATCCAGCCGATCAAGACCGCGACCGGGCAGGCGCACTTCAACGAGGTGTTCCTCAACGACGTCTTCGTCCCCGACGAGATGCTGCTGGGCGGACCCACCGACGGCTGGAGCCTCGCGATCGCCACGATGGCCGAAGAGCGCACGGCCATCAGCGGATACGTCAAGTTCGACCGGGCCGTCGCCCTGCGCCGGCTGGCCGCGCAACCCGGACCCGATCGGGACGACGCGTTGCGCGAGCTCGGCGAGCTCGACGCCTACACCAACGCGATCAGGGCGCTCGGGGTGCGGGAAACAATTCGGCTGCTCGACGGCCAGGCGTCCGGCCCGGCGTCCAGCATCGCCAAGGTCGCGATGAATGTGCTGCTGCGCCGCACCTTCCAGGCCACGCTGCAGCTGACCGGGCAGGTCGCGATGGTCGACGACCCCGCCGCCGCGGTCGTGGAACCCTACCTGCACCTGCCGGCCGAGCTGATCGGAGGCGGGACGAGGGAGATCCAGCTGAACATCATCGCGCAGATGATCCTCGGACTACCCCGAAAGTAAGGCACGGCATGGGATTACGCGGAGAAGCCGCGATCGTCGGATACGTCGAGCTGCCGCCCGAGCGGCTCAACAAGGCCTCGCCCGCGCCGTTCGTCCTCGAGCAGTGGGCGGAGCTGGGCGCCGCCGCGCTCGAGGATGCCGGCCTGCCGGGAGATGTCGTCAACGGCATCGTGGCGTCGCACCTGGCCGAGTCGGAGATCTTCGTCCCCTCCACGATCGCCGAATACCTCGGTGTGGGAGCGAGATTCGCCGAGCACGTCGATCTGGGTGGGGCCAGCGCCGCGGCCATGGTGTGGCGCGCGGCCGCGGCCGTCGAGCTGGGGATCTGCGACGCGGTGCTGTGCGCGCTGCCCGCCCGCTACATCACGCCGTCGTCCAAGAAGAAGCCCCGGCCCATGGCCGACGCCATGTTCTTCGGTTCGTCGAGCAACCAATACGGCTCGCCCCAAGCCGAATTCGAGATCCCCTACGGCAACCTCGGCCAGAACGGACCGTACGGCCAGGTGGCGCAGCGCTACGCCGCGGTCTACGGCTACGACGAGCGTGCGATGGCCAAGATCGTCGTCGATCAGCGCGTCAACGCCAATCACACCGACGGCGCGATCTGGAAGGATAAGCCGCTGACCGTCGACGACGTACTCGCCAGCCCGGTCATCGCCGACCCGCTGCACATGCTCGAGATCGTCATGCCCTGCGTCGGGGGCGCCGCGGTCGTCGTCGCCAGCGCCGACGTCGCCAGGCGGTCGCGCAATCGCCCGGTGTGGATCAAGGGATTCGGCGAACACGTGCCGTTCAAGACCCCGACGTACGCCGAGGATCTGCTGCACACTCCGATCGCCGCCGCGGCGGACACCGCGTTCGCCATGACCGAGCTGAGCCGCGAACAGATGGACATGGTGTCGATCTATGACTGTTACACCATCACCGTACTGCTCTCCCTGGAAGATGCCGGCTTCTGCGAAAAGGGCAAGGGCATGGAATTCGTCGCCAACCACGACCTGACCTTCCGCGGCGATTTCCCACTCAACACCGCAGGCGGGCAATTGGGCTTCGGCCAAGCGGGATTGGCCGGCGGAATGCACCACGTCTGCGACGCCACCCGCCAGATCATGGGCCGCGCGGGCGCCGCGCAGATCGCCGACTGCAACCGGGCGTTCGTGTCCGGCAACGGGGGCATCCTGTCCGAGCAGACGACGCTGATCCTGCAAGGGGACTGAGGAGATGAATTTCGAACGGCCCATGCCCGTCAAAACGCCCACCAGCGCGCCGTTTTGGGATGCGCTCGGCGAGCATCGCATTGTCATTCAGTATTCGCCGTCGCTACAGGCCTATGTGTTCTACCCGCGAGTGCGCGCGCCGCGCACCCTGGCCGACGACCTGGAATGGCGCGAGATTTCCGGGATGGGGACGCTGTACTCCTACACCGTCGCGCACCGGCCGGTCAGCCCGCATTTCGCCGATGCCGTGCCCCAGTTGCTCGCAATCGTCGAATGGGAAGAGGGCCCAAGGTTTTCCACCGAGCTGGTCAACGTCGACCCGGCCCGCCTCAGGGTCGGAATGCGGGTGAGGCCGGTGTTCTGCGACTACCCGGAGCACGACGTCACGCTGCTGCGTTACGAGCCCGCCGACTGAGTCAGGTCGACGACCGCACCACGAGGTGGGCGATGTCGGTCAGCTCCGGAGACGGTGGGGCGGGATGGCCCAGCCGCTCGAATACGGCGGCAAGGGCGGCGTCGGCGACCGCGCAGGGATCGAATTGCACAGTGGTCAGCGGCGGAGTGCTCACCATGCCCATCGGGCTGGCGTCGACGCCCATCACGGCGAGGTCCCCGGGACAGCGCAGCCGTGCTTGGTGGATACCGTAGAGGACCAGGCAGGCGATCTCGTCGCTCTGGGCGCATACCGCGGTCACTCCCTCGCCCACCCAGGCGCTGACCACGTCGGCGGCGTTGTCCAAGGTGACCTCGTCGACGCGCACCGGCGGCAGGTCGCGCGACTGCGCCGCGCGTGACACACCCTCGAACCAGTAGTCACCCAGCGGGCGCCACCGGGCAATCCCGGTGTAGGCGAACGCGATTCGGCGATGACCACGCTCGACCAGGTGCTCGACGCGCATCTCGCCCACCGACAGGTGCGGGTTCTTGAGCGCGGGCAATGTCCCGATCTCGATATGGGGGATACCCGCCTTCGTCACCGCTTGACGGGCGGCCGCACTCAACGGGAACAGGCTGGTGATCGCGACCGGGTCGAGATTTCCGATCGCGTCGACCACATGCTGGTCGTCGTCGGTCTCGAAGATCTGCACCTGAAGAAAACCCTCGCGGGCCAGTGCGGTGGTCATGTGACTGCCGGCCTGCATCGGCATCTCGCCCACGGCCACGTGCGGGACCACGTAGAGCACCACACCGCTTTTGCCGCGCGCCAGGTTGCGGGCGGCGAGATTGGGCCGGTATCCCAGCAGTTTGGCCGCGCGGTACACCGCATCGCGGGTTTCGGGGGAGATGCGCCGGCCCTGCGCGTTGTTCAGCACATAACTGACTGTGGCGGTCGACACGCTGGCCAACCGGGCCACGTCGGCGGTGGTCGGACGCGCAGCCTTAGTGTTGCTCAACTTCCGTCACCTTCCCGGCCGGTCATCCCCCATCGTGGCACGCGGCGGCAAAGCGCATCGCGCGATGCCGCGTGGGGAGTCCGCACGCAGCGCTATCGCTTGGACTAATAGTCTTTATGCGAAGACCGAGCGGCAATGATCTGCCAGCGATGAACCGGTGCCGCTGCATGCCGACCCGGCGTTGGCACAGCCGCGATTCGGGTGGAAACCGTGGCGACCCGCACCTGACGCCGCGGTTGACACTGTGACTCACACCATTGTCTACTAGTCGCTGATGACCCGATCGAGGAGCGCGGCATGAACAAGGACGATCTGATCCTGATCAGCGTGGACGACCACATCGCCGAGCCCGCTGACATGTTCGACGCCCACGTTCCCGCCGCCTATAAGGACCGAGCCCCGCGGGTGGTTCTCGAGCCCGACGGCATCCAGCAGTGGTACTACGGTGAGATCCGCGGACGCAACATGGGGCTGAACGCCGTCGCGGGAAAACCGCGCGAGATGTACAACATCGACGCCTCACGCTACGACGAGATGCGGCCGGGCTGCTTCAACGTCGACGAGCGGGTGCGGGACATGAATGCCGGCGGCCAGCTGGCGGGGCTGAACTTCCCGAACTTCACCGGCTTTTCCGGCCAGGTCCTCAACCAGGGCCCCGACCGCGACACGAACCTGGTGATGATCAAGGCCTACAACGACTGGCACGTCGACGAATGGTGCGGGGCCTACCCGGGCCGGTTCATCCCGTGCGGCATCCTGCCGTTGTTCGACGTGACCGAGGCCGCCAAGGAAGTCAAGCGCCTCGCTGGCAAGGGCTGCCACGCGGTCACCTTCTCGGAGAACCCAGAAGCCTTGCAAATGCCCAGCATTCACACCAAATACTGGTATCCGTTGTTCGAGGCCGTCTGCGAACACAACACGGTGCTGTGCACCCATGTGGGGTCAGCGTCGCGCTCTCCCCAGGTGTCGACGGACGCCCCGCCCAGCGTGCAGATGACGGCCTCGTCGATGATGAGCATGTTCACCTTCACCGAGCTCATCTGGGCGGAGTTCTGGGCCGACTTCCCGCAACTGAAGTTCTCGCTGACCGAGGGCGACGTCGGCTGGATACCGTACTTCCTCTGGCGGGCCGAACACGTCTACAACCGTCACTCGGGGTGGACGCTGGCGACCTTCCCACCCGGATACGACGGACCCACCGATGTGTTCAAGCGGCACTTCTACACCTGCTTCATCAGCGACAAGGTGGGCGTGCAGAACATGAACTGGTTCAACGAGGACATGCTGTGCTGGGAGTCCGACTTCCCGCATTCGGACAGCAACTGGCCCTTCGCCCCAGAGGACGTCATCGCCACCATGGGCCACCTCGACGACACGGTCATCGACAAGATCACCCACCAAAACGCCGTGGCCGCATACTCATTCGATCCGTTCCGGTACATCCCGAAAGACCACGCCCGGGCCGGCTACCTACGCGCGCAGGCCACCGACGTCGATGTGGTCACCCACGTCGGCCGCCAAGCCAGCCAGCGCGACCGTGACGCGTGGACGCGGATGACCCAGTTCGCGCTGCAGGCGCAGGCCTCCGCGCAGGCGCCGGTCACGGTCGAGGCGTCCGGAATCGCTGGACGCGCGACCACCCTGGGCAACTGAGCGTGGGGGCCGAGGCGCCGTTCGCGGGCTGGCGCGTGCTGGAGTTGTGCAACGGCCTGC
>NZ_LZLL01000507.1:0-13792 GCF_001669335.1 Mycobacterium sp. 1245852.3
TCTCGGATGCGGGCATGGAAGACCGCAAACGGCAGGGGTACTTCTGATGACAACGCTTTTGCGGCTCGCGACCGCGGTCTCGGCGATGACCTCGTCCACCGTGGCGGCCTGCGATTCCACGCATCCGGTGCACGTGACGTCGCCGACGGTGCGGAAACGCACCGTCGTCTCGAACACCGGCTCGTCGTCACCCGGTTGCATGTTGCGGTCCACCGCCAGCAGCATGCCGTCGCGACGAAATACCTTGCGCCGGTGCGCGTAATAGATCGACGGCAGCGCGATGTTTTCGGCGCCGATGTAGGACCAGATGTCGAACTCGGTCCAGTTGGACAACGGGAACACCCGGATGTGCTCGCCCTTGTGGTGGCGGCCGTTGTAGAGGTTCCACAGCTCGGGCCGCTGCGCCTTGGGATCCCATTGGCCGAACTCGTCGCGGAAGCTGAAGACGCGTTCCTTGGCGCGGGCCTTCTCCTCGTCGCGGCGCGCTCCGCCGAAGGCGGCGTCGAACTTGTTCTCCCGGATGGCGCGCAGCAGGGTCACGGTCTGGATCGAGTTCCGCCCCTGGCGTGGCTCGACGACCCGCCCGGCGTCGATGTCCTCCTGGACCGAGGCGATCACCAGGCGAACACCGTGCTCGGCGACCAACTCGTCGCGGGTGGCGATCACCTCGTCGAAGTTGTGCCCCGTGTCGACGTGCACCACCGGGAAGGGCAACCGCCCGGGGCGGAACGCCCGCAGCGCCAGGTGCAGCATGACGATGGAATCCTTGCCGCCCGAGAACAGCAGCACCGGCCGCTCGAACTCCGCGGCCACCTCCCGGATGATGTGGATCGCCTCTGCCTCCAGCGAGCGCAGATGGCTCAACTCGTATTGCCCGGCGGCGGGGGCCACCTTCAGATCACCGGTCATAGCTTCCTTCATTAAACCTGGCAGAACTGACCAACTTTGGCACTTTAACAAAATATAAGACCAGTTCCCGTTGGCGCTGTCAACCGCGGGCCGACGAGCCGACGCCTGGTGGCGCGCGCGGCGGCCACCGGACACATCGCGTCAAGAGGCGCGGCGGTACTTTTGCCGCCGGTGACGGGTGCGAAAGCATGGACGGATGACTGCCACCCCTCAACCCGCCGGACCAGCCACACCGAGCGGTCGCGACGTCATCGCGCAGTTCCTCCCCCAGTCCCCCTTCGTGGTCAAGCTGGGCATCGTTGCCGACCGCCTCGAGGACGACGAGGTGCGGCTGCGACTGCCCTGGGACCCGTCCAACGTGACCATCGGTGACATGGTCCACGGCGGCGCCATCGCCACGCTCGCCGATCTCACCGTCATGGCGGCGGCATGGTGCGGAGCGCAGGCGCCGCCCGAATTGCGGGGCGTGACGGTCTCCATGGCGCTGGACTTCATGGCCCCGGCCCGGGCCACCGACGTCATCGGCGTCGGCCGAGTGCTGCGGCGCGGCCGCTCGCTGGTCAACTGCGAGGCCGAGATCATCGACCCGCAGGGGACGCTGGTCGCCAAGGCGCTGGCGACCTACAAGGTCGGCTGACCGGCTAGAGCGTCACCTCGTCGAGCTTGCCGGTGGCCACGTCGAACACGAATCCGCGCGCGGAGACGTGCTTGGTGACGAACGGGCTGGCCTCCAGGCGGCGCAGCGACTGCCGGACGTCCTCGGCGAGGTCGGCGAACGCCTCGGCCGCCCACCCGGGCTTGATGCCCGTCTCCTCCTGGATGCTGCGCTTGAAGTCGTCATCGGTGAAGGTGAGCATGCCGCAGTCGGTGTGGTGGATCAGGATGATCTCCCGCGTTCCCAGCAACCGCTGGCTGATGGCCAGCGAGCGGATGACGTCGTCGGTGACGACCCCGCCGGCGTTGCGGATGACGTGGGCCTCCCCCTCGTTGAGGCCGAGGATGCGATAGACATCGAGCCGGGCGTCCATGCACGCGACGACCGCGACATGTTTGCCCGGCGGCATCGGCAGTGGCCCTTCGAAGGTGCTCGCATATTCGGCGTTGTTGGCCAGGTAATCATCGGTAACCGTCACGCAAGCCTCCTTGGGAGTGTCGCGGCCCGAAACGTGCGCGTTTGCTGCACGGCCTCGGTGCCGCGGTGGATCCTAACAACCGATCACACGCGATTCACCGGTGAGAATCAACCGGATCGAAAGCGACCGAGTGCACCGGACGCCGCAACGCGCGACGCCGTGCTGCCGGCTCGATAGCCTGTCCCAATGCAACGTGGGGTGTGCGGACGGGCATGACTCGATTTCTGGCACGCCGGTTGCTCAACTACGTTGTGCTGCTGGCGCTGGCATCGTTTCTCACGTTTTGCCTGACGTCGGTGGCCTTCAGGCCACTCGACAGCCTGCTGCAGCGCAGCCCGCGGCCGCCGCAGGCCGTGATTGACGCCAAGGCCCACACACTCGGCTTGGACGAGGCGATACCGATCCGCTACGCGCACTGGGCATCGCACGCCGTGCGCGGCGACTTCGGCAAAACGGTCACCGGGCAGCCAGTCGGGACCACGCTTTGGCGTCGCGTCGGAGTCACCCTGCGCCTGCTCGTCATCGGTTCACTGGCGGGCACCGCGCTGGGCATCGCGGCCGGGGCGTGGGGCGCGATTCGGCAGTATCGACTCAGCGACCGCGTCGTCACCCTGGTGGCGCTGCTGGTGCTCAGCACGCCGACGTTCGTGATCGCCAGCCTGCTGATCCTCGGTGCGCTGCGGGTGAACTGGGCGCTGGGCGTTCACGTCTTCGACTACACCGGGGAGACCTCACCGGGGGTCACCGGCGGGGCCGGTGCGCAGCTGCTCGACCGGTTGCGCCACTTGGTCCTACCGTCGCTGACCCTGGCGCTGGCCGCCGCGGCCGGCTACAGCCGATACCAACGCAACGCGATGCTCGACGTCCTCGGCCAGGACTTCATTCGCACCGCGCGCGCCAAAGGGCTGACCCGCCGGCGCGCGCTGGTCAAGCATGGGCTGCGGACCGCCCTGATCCCGCTGGCCACCCTGTTCGCCTACGGGGTGGCGGGCCTGGTCACCGGAGCGGTGTTCGTGGAGAAGATCTTCGGCTGGCACGGCATGGGCGAATGGCTGGTGGCCGGCATCGCGACGCAGGACACCAACATCATCGCGGCGATCACCCTGTTCTCCGGGGCGGTGGTGTTGCTGGCCGGGCTGCTCTCGGACGTGTTCTACGCGGCCCTTGATCCGCGGGTGCGGGTGTCATGACCTCTGAGACGAATGCCGATGGCGCCCATGGGTTTTCGGGCCACGAAGTCGCGGATTTCACCTCACGGCGCACCCTGGTGCTACGGCGGTTCGGTCGCAACCGGTTCGCGGTGGCGTCGCTGGCGTTGCTGGTCCTGTTGTTCGTCGGCTGCTACGCGCTGCCCGCGGTGCTGCCGTACTCCTATGAGGACCTTGATTTCACCGCGCTGTTGGCGCCGCCGAACGCGCGGCACTGGCTGGGCACCAACGCGCTGGGTCAGGACCTGTTGGCGCAGATCCTGCGCGGCATGCAGAAATCGATGCTGATCGGCGTCTGCGTCGCGGTGATCTCCACTGGCATCGCCGCCACCGTCGGGGCGATCTCCGGCTATTTCGGTGGCTGGCGCGACCGCGCCTTGATGTGGGTGGTCGACCTGCTGTTGGTGGTGCCCAGCTTCATCCTCATCGCCATCGTGACGCCGCGAATCAAGAACTCGGCCAACGTGTTGATGCTGGTGCTGCTGCTGGCCGGGTTCGGGTGGATGGTCAGCTCACGCATGGTGCGCGGCATGACCATGAGTTTGCGTGAACGCGAATTCATCCGGGCCGCACGGTATATGGGGGTATCGAGCAGTCGCATCATCCTCGGCCACGTGGTGCCGAACGTGGCTTCCATCCTGATCATCGACGCCGCGCTCAACGTCGCCTCGGCCATCCTGGCCGAAACCGGCCTGAGCTTCCTCGGTTTCGGTATCCAGCCGCCGGACGTGTCGCTGGGAACGTTGATCGCCAACGGAACCCAATCGGCGACCACCTTTCCGTGGGTGTTTCTGTTTCCGGCGGGCGTGCTGGTGCTGATCCTGGTGTGCGCCAACCTCACCGGCGACGGACTGCGCGACGCGCTCGACCCCGGCAGCGCGGGGCTGCGGGGTGGGGGCGGATGAGCGCGCTGCTCGAGGTGACCGACCTGGCGGTCACCTTCGGAGCCGGCGGCGCGCCGGTGACCGCGGTGCGCGGCATCAGCTATCGCATCGAACCGGGAGAGGTCGTCGCGATGGTCGGCGAATCCGGTTCGGGGAAGTCCGTTTCGGCGATGGCGGCCATCGGACTGTTGCCCGAGTACGCGCGGGTGCGCGGCTCGGTCCGGTTGCACGGCACCGAGCTGCTTGGCCTCGGCGACGACGCCATGTCGCGGTTTCGCGGCAAGACGGTCGGCATGGTGTTCCAGGACCCGATGTCGGCGCTGACGCCGGTCTACACCGTCGGCGATCAGATCGCCGAGGCGATCGAGATCCATCAGCCGCGGGCGGGCAAGAAGGCCGCCCGCCGGCGCGCGGTGGAACTGCTCGAACTAGTGGGAATCGCCCAGCCGGAACGGCGCGCCCGAGCGTTTCCCCATGAGCTGTCCGGCGGTGAGCGGCAACGGGTGGTGATCGCGATCGCGATCGCCAACGACCCCGACCTGTTGATCTGCGACGAGCCGACCACCGCGCTGGATGTCACGGTGCAGGCGCAGATCCTCGAGGTGCTCAAGACGGCCCGCGACATCACCGGCGCCGGGGTGCTGATCATCACCCACGACCTCGGTGTGGTCGCCGAGTTCGCCGACCGGGCGTTGGTGATGTACGCCGGGCGGGTCGTCGAATCCGCTTCCGTGCGTGACCTTTACCGGGACCGGCGGATGCCCTACACCGTCGGGCTGCTGGGTTCGGTGCCGCGACTGGACGCCGCTCAGGGCACCCGGCTGGTGCCGATCCCCGGCGCGCCGCCGTCGCTGGCCGGCCTGGATCCCGGCTGCCCGTTCGCGCCGCGCTGCCCGCTGGCCATCGACGAATGCCGGCTCGAGGAGCCGGAATTGCTTGCCGTCGGCACCGATCACCGGGCGGCCTGCATCCGCACCGAGCAAGTCGACGGCCGAAGCGCCGCGGACATCTACGGCGTGAGCACCGAAGCCCACCAAGCGGAATCGGCCGACGGCTCGGTGGTCGTCGCGGTGCGCGACCTGACCAAGACCTACCGGCTGACCAAGGGCGTGTTGCGCCGCAGCGCCGGCGAGGTCCGCGCGGTCGACGGCGTCAGTTTCGAGCTGCGGCAGGGCCGCACCCTGGGCATCGTCGGTGAGTCGGGTTCGGGCAAGTCGACCACTCTGCACGAGATCCTGGAACTCACCGGCCCCCAGTCGGGTTCGATCGAAGTGCTGGGCACCGATGTCACCACGTTGAGCACGGCGCGCAGGCGAGCGCTGCGGCGCGACATCCAGGTCGTGTTCCAAGACCCGATCGCGTCGCTGGATCCGCGGCTACCGGTGTCCGAGTTGCTGGCGGAACCCCTGCGGGCCAATGGGTTCGACAAAGGTCGCACCAACCTGCGCGTCGCCGAGCTGCTGGACATCGTGGGTCTGCGCCGCGCCGACGCGGTCCGTTACCCCGCCGAATTCTCCGGCGGCCAGAAGCAGCGCATCGGCATCGCCCGCGCGCTGGCACTGCAGCCGAAGATCCTGGCGCTCGACGAACCGGTGTCCGCGCTCGACGTATCCATCCAGGCCGGGATAATCAATTTGTTGCTGGACCTGCAAGAGCGGTTCGGCCTATCTTATCTGTTTGTCTCCCATGATCTTTCGGTCGTCAAACACCTGGCTCACGACGTCGTGGTGATGTATGCCGGCGCCATCGTGGAGCAGGGTGACAGCCGGCAGGTCTTCGCCGATCCGCAACACGAATACACCCGGCGGCTGCTGAACGCGGTGCCGCAACCGGATCCGGGCAGACGTGCCTAGCCGGGCGGTCCTGGCGCGTCGGGGGATCCGCTGCGCGGCAGCGTGTTTCGCGATGATGCTGGCAATCTCGGGTTGCTCGCCGGCCGTCAGCCTGATTCCCGAAACGGGCCAGAACGCGCAGATCGGCTCCACGAGCGACCTCAACCCGCACAATCCGGCCACTCTGCAAGACGGCGGCGACCTGCGACTGGCGCTCACCGACTTTCCACCGAACTTCAACATCTTGCACATCGACGGCAATTCGGCCGACGTCTCGGCGATGATGAAGGCCACCCTGCCGCGGGCATTCATCATCGGCCCCGACGGCTCCACGACGGTCGACACCGACTACTTCACCAGCATCGAGCTCACCGGCACTGCGCCACAGGTGGTTACGTACACGATCAACCCCAAGGCGGTGTGGTCGGACGGCACGCCGATCACCTGGGCGGACATCGCCAGCCAGATCCACGCCCTGAGCGGTGTCGACAAGACCTTCGAGATCGCCGGACCAAGCGGTGCGGACCGCGTCGCCTCGGTGACCCGGGGCGTCGACGACCGGCAGGCCATCATGACCTTCGCCAAGCCCTACGCCGAATGGCGCGGCATGTTCGCCGGCAACGGAATGCTGCTGCCCAAGAACATGACGGCCACCCCGGAGGCATTCAACAAGGGCCAGCTGGACGGTCCCGGACCGTCGGCCGGACCGTTCGTCGTCTCGTCGTTGGATCGGACCACCCAGCGGATCGTGTTGAGCCGCAACCCGAAATGGTGGGGCGCGCGGCCCCGGCTGGACACCATCACCTATCTGGTGCTCGACGATGCCGCGCGGCTACCGGCGCTGCAGAACAACACGATCGACGCCACCGGGGTCGGCACCGTCGATCAGCTGACCATCGCCCAGCGCACCAAGGGGATCTCGATCCGGCGCGCGCCCGCGCCGGCGTGGTCTCACTTCACGTTCAACGGCGCCCCGGGCTCGATCCTGTCCGACCGGGCGCTGCGCGTCGCGGTCGCCAAGGGCATCGATCGGCAGACCATCGCCAAGGTCGTCCAGTACGGCCTGACCACTAACCCGGTGGCGCTGGGCAACCACATCTATGTCGCGGGGCAGCAGGGCTATCAAGACAACAGCGCGGTCGTTCCCTACGACCCGGCCGCGGCCAGCCGGGAGCTCGACGCGTTGGGCTGGAAGCGGACCGGCCAGTTCCGCGAGAAGGACGGCCGACAGCTGGTCATCCGCGATTTGTTCTACGACGCCCAGGGCAGCCGGCAGTTCGCCCAGATCGCCCAGCACAGCCTGGCCCAGATCGGGGTCAAGCTCGAGCTCGTCTCCCGTTCCGGCAGCGGCTTTTTCACCAACTACATCAACGTCGGGGCGTTTGATATGGCCCAGTTCGGTTGGCTCGGCGACGCCTTCCCGCTCTCGGCGCTGACCCAGATCTACAAGTCGGACGGGGAAAGCAATTTCGGCAAGATCGGCAGCGAACAGATCGACGCCGCCATCGAAAGCACCCTGGAAGAACTCGACCCGGCCAAGGCGCGGGCGCTGGCCAACGATCTCGACAAGCTCATCTGGGCCGAGGGATTCAGCCTTCCGCTGACGCAGTCGCCCGGGGATGTCGCGGTGCGCGGCACGCTGGCCAATTTCGGTGCGGCCGGTCTTGCCGACCTCGACTACACCGCCATCGGGTTCACGCGGAATTGAGCCGCCGGCGCAGCCGATTCGGGATCGGCAGCGCGCCCTCGACGACGGCCGCCGCTCCGAGCGCCTTCCACAGCAGTCGCACCTCGGGGCGCGGGGGCAGCGCGTCCAGCGCCGACGCCCGCGCGGCAAGCCCTTTCAGGTCGCCACGCCGAACCGCGTCGGCAGTGGCGAGCGCGACGGGCTCGCGAAAGTCCAGCGCGCTGTGCGCCATGCTCGGCAGGCTCAACAGCACCGCATTGGGTAGCAGCGACGCCACGCGCTGGGCGACCGCCGGTGGGGTGATGAGATCCCGCCTACCGGAAACCACCGCGGTGGGCCAGTCGAAATTCGGCATCTCGGTCGGCAGGTCATAGGGCTCGTCCTCGAAAGTGACTCGCTGCGTGCGCGTTTTGCTTTCCGCCACGGCGGGGTCGAGCGGCAGCCCGTCGGGTTCGGCCGCATAGTCCAGTTCGCGGAACGCGATGCGGCTTACCAGGTCTTCCTCGTAGCGAAACGGCAGGTTGCCCAGGGTGGTGAACCGGGACAGCGCCCACCACAGTAACTTTCGGCCATCGAGTAGCAGGTCGAGTTGCCGTTCGAGCAGGTCGGCCCCGCCGTAACCGTAAATCGTCGCCACGACCTGTGTCGCCGCCGCATCCATGATCCCGGCGTCGACCAGCTTGCGCATTTTGGGTGCCACTGAAGCGGTTTCGGGGCTGTCCCCCTTCAGCAGCAGCCGGCGAATCGCGCGGCGCACGATCACGATGTCGTGCCGGGACAGCAACGGCGAATCGAGCACCATGCCCCGCACCCGCTGCGGATGCCGCACCCCGACTCCGGCGGCGATATAGGTGCCGTACGAGGCGCCATAAATGACCGCCGACTGCGCTTGCGCGTCGTCGAGCACCGCGGCCACGTCATCGACCACCTGGTTCACGGTCATAGATTGCGGGGGCAGATCGGCGCCCGAGTCGTCGTGCCGCGACATCCCCACCCCGCGGTGTTCGACCATGATGACGTCGAGGCCGGCAGCCGCTGCGCGCCGCCGCAGTCCCTTGTACATCTGCACCGACGCCACGCCCGGACCCCCGGGGATGATGACCACCGGACTGGAAGACTTGCGGCCGGCGCGC
The DNA here is from genome assembly GCF_001669335.1 of Mycobacterium sp. 1245852.3. Lineage (NCBI taxonomy): Bacteria > Bacillati > Actinomycetota > Actinomycetes > Mycobacteriales > Mycobacteriaceae > Mycobacterium > Mycobacterium sp. 1245852.3. The sequence goes on from NZ_LZLL01000507.1 coordinate 8,787, forward strand.
ACGTAGTACAGATCGAACTCTTCGGCGCTGTGCGGTGAGATCGGCCGGCGCACGGGTCGCACGCCGGGCAGTTCCGCCAGCTTCTGCTGCACCCGGCTGCGCTTCGCGTTCATCGTCATTCGCGTGGCCCCACCATGTTCCCATTCTGCAGGCGAGGCGCCGACATGGCATCGAACAGTTCTGACCAGCAGTTTCGGCCTCGGCCGGCCGCGTGGGCTAAGCGCTGAGATCGATGCGGTGCGCGCCCTTGACACCGTCGTAGCGGTCAGGGCTGCAGGTCAGCACGATCACCTGCCCGTGGGTTCCCACGGTGTCGAACAGCTCGCCCATCTTGGTCAAGCGATCCGGGTCGGTGAAACCGAGCGCGTCGTCGACCACCACCGGGACGGCGTCCTCCTTGGCGACCAGGGCCGCGCCGGCCAGCCGGGCCAAGATGCCGAGCTGCTCCTTGGCCCCGCCGGACAGGGATTCGTACGGCACCGTGATGCCGTTCAGTGTGCGGCTGCGGATGCACAGGTCGCTGTCGATGTCGACCTCGAAGCTGGGGCCGAACACCGGGCGCCCGAGTCGCTGCAGTTCCGCACGATAGGGCTCGACATATCGACGGCGGGTGGTGTCGCGGTGGCGCGTCATCACCGAGCGCAGCAGTTGCGCCGCCCGCGCGCGGCCGCCCACCTGGGTGTGCTCGCTGGCGGCGTGCTCACGCTCCGTCTGTGCGGCGTCGAGCTTACCCTGGCGTCCCTCACTGCCGAACACCGAGAGTTCTATGGTGATCTCGCGCAATGCGCGCGCGGCTCCTTCGTAGCGCTCGCGCAGCGAGTCGGCTTCCTCTGTCGCGTCGGCCAATTCGCTGGCGACCGCATCGGGCGCGGCCGCGGCCAGCGCTTCGGCGACTTCGGTGACACGTTGCTGGGCGGCCTGCGCCGCGCTGCGCGCCGTGTCCGCCGAGGCCGCGAGTTCCGCATCGCCGGCGGATGCCCGCTCGGCCGTCAGCCGGCCGGCGGCGGCGTTCAGCTCGGCGCGCTGCGTCGCCAAGGTGTTCTGCAGAACGGTTGCGCGCGTGGATAACTCGGCGAGCGCAGTAGCCGCTCTGGCAGCGGCCTGACGGCGAGCCTCGTACTCGGTCGACGCGTCCTCGCGGGCCTGAAGCACCGCGGTGAGTTCGGCGCGTGCGGCCCCGATGTCCACGGGGGCGGCACTTGTCTCGGCGGGGTGTGCGGCGCGCAGCTGGGTGAGCCGCGATCGCAGCTCCTCGATCCGCTCTTCACCGCACAGGCCGGCCAGGGTGGCGCCGAGTTGATCACGGGTGCTCTGCAGCTCGCGGCGACGTTGGTCGGCGGATCGTGCGGCGTCGAGGTCGGCCACCTCGCCGGCCGCCAGCGCTGCGACCAACTCCTGCTGTGCCGCAGCGTGTTTGGCGTGCACGTCCAGTGTGTTCGCGCCCGGGGTGACCCGGGCGGTCAGGACGCCGGGGACCGTCACCTCGGTGGGTCCGGCGGCGGTGGTCGTCCAGCTCTGCCCGGCCGGCAGCGAGACCTGCCGGCCGCCGACGATGAGTTGAATGTCCGCCGCCGCGGTGAGTTCGATGGCCGCCGAGGTCAGCGCCAACTGGTCGCCGGTGCGGTCGACGGCGGCCGCGGCGTCCTCGATGCGGCGCAGCACCGCCTCGGTGACCGCGATGGTGGTGAGCTCGGCGCCGATCCGCTCGCGATCCCGCTCGATGGCGTCGATCCTGGCCAACCTGGCGGTCAGCCGGTCGGCCTCTTCGCGGTCGGCGAGCCGGTCGACCGTGCACCGCGCGGAGTCGGCCCGGCGGTGCAGCTCGGCCAGGGCCTCGGTGGCCTGGTGCAGCGCGGCGTCGGACGCTTCGGCCTCCGCATGCGCCGCGGCCTGGGCGGCGGCGGCTTCTTCGGCCTGCGCTTGCGTTTCGGCCACAGCCTCGGCGCGCGTGTCGATTTCGGCCAGCAGTTGCCGGCGTGCGGTGTGGGCGCCGCCCGCGGCGGTGGCGGTGGCGACCGCGGCGTCGGCGACCAGCTGGGCTTCGCGCTGCTGCGCGGTGAGCGCGGCGACGTTATCGGCGGCTTCCTGCGCGGCGGCCACCCGCGGGCCGGCGGCGATCCGTTGCTGGGAGAGGTCGGCGACCTGCTGGGTCAACACGGCGTGGCGGGCCACCCGCTCGTCGACCTCGGCGACCGCGGCCGCGCACTCGGCAACCGCGGCCTCGGCGTCGGCCAGCCGAGCGATCGCGGCGGCCCACTCGCCTGTAGGGCGTCCGGTCGGGGTGAAGTAACGCCCGTATTCGGCGTCGATGCGTTCGATGAGCAATGGCTCGGTGCCGCACAACCCTCCGCTGTCGCCGGCGGCGACATCGAGCGCGCGGGACAGCGCGTCGCACCCGGACAAATCCACCGCGGCGGTCGACGCGGACTGCAGCACCCGCTGGGCATGCCACAGGTCGCTGTCCACCGTCTCGGCCAGCATCGCCCGGACCCGCTCGTGGGCTTCGTCACCGGTCAGCTGTTCGCGGCACGGCCGGATGACCGTCAGCTCGGTCTCACACTTCTTGTGAAACCGCTTGCGGTAGACGAAACGGTAAGGGCCGCAGCTTATTTCGGCGGACACCTCGGAGCCGACGTCGCTGTGGGTGGGCTTGACCTGTTTGACTTCCTTCTTCGTCGAACGGTCCCGGGCCTCCAACAGCAGGTCCAGGGCTTCGATCATCGACGACTTGCCGATCTCGTTCGCGCCACACACCACCACGACGCCGTGATCGGGGAATTCGATGTCCCGGTGCGAAATCCCGCGGTAGTTGGTCAGGATCAGCCGGTGCAGCTTCACGCCGCACCCCGGTCGGTGAGGCGCAGCAGCAGCGCCAGCGCGGCCTGCGCGTCCACGGCGGTGGCGGAGTCCTCCTCGCGCGCCGTCGCCACCAGCTCTTCGACCGCTGCGGCGGCGAAACCTCCGATGCCCAGATCGCTGAACTCGCCGTCGGCCGGGATCACCGCCAGGTCGGTGTGGCTGTCCCACGTGCGCAGGTGGCCGAATAGCCGTGCGTATTTGTCCAGGCAGGCGTCCAGCGCGGCGCGGTCGGTGACCGTCAGCGAACCGGTCAGCGCCAGGCGCACCACGGTCCGGTCCTTCTCGGTCATCAGGTCGAGGTTCAAGTCGAGATCGGCGATGTCACGGCTGGAGTCGACCTGTCGGCGCAAAGTGACGAACCGCCAGCTTCCGACGTGTCGCGGCGTCACGGACACCGCGCGTTGCGGGTCGGCCTCGTCGACGTCGACGATCAGGACATGGCCTGGGTCGGCTTCCACGTCGTCGAAGTTGGTGACCTCCGGGGAGCCGGAATACCAGACCCGGCCGCTGTCGCCGACCCGGGTGAGCGAGTGCTTGTCCCCGAGCGCCACGTAGTGCACCGCGCCGCGCGACAGCGCGTCGTCAACGGTGGCGAGCCGGATCAGCGAGGGCTTGTCCCGATCGGGATCCAGGACGTCCACGCCGCCGTGCGCCACCAGGATCCGGGTGCCCGCGGCAGCGGGCAGGTCGTCGAGGACGTCGGCGACCAGGTCGGTGGTCGGGACCTTCGACCGCCACGGCGCGGCGACGATTTCCAGCCCGGGACGCACCTGGTGCACGCCGGCCCGGTCGAGCACCACGACGTTGTCGGGACGCTCGGAGGTGAACAGCGCGCTGCTGTACACCGACGAGGCGTCGAGGGGATCGTGGTTGCCCGGCAGCAGGTACACCGGAATTCCGATGGCGCGCATGGCTTCCAGGGACTGCCCGATGACCTTGGGCGGAAGCTGATTGTGTTCGAAGACGTCGCCCGACACCACGACGAACTCGGCGCCCACCTCGGCCGCCAGGGCGCCCAGACCGGAAACCGCGTCGCGGCGAGCCGCCGAATACCGCGGCTGGGCGTCACCGGCGAGGAAGTGCCGGGTCATGCCCAACTGCCAGTCGGCGGTGTGCAGGAATCGCATGCCGGCGACCCCCTTTCGAAGTGCGTGTTTACCTGGGCATCGAGAGTTTAGGTCTGCGCACCGACAAGACGCGGGACCTCAATCGGCAGGTCTTGGTCCGAGAAATCCGGCGAGATCGTCTGGGCCTGTGCTGCGCGCCGAGCCGGAGCGGTCGCGAATTCTAAATGAATTGCGCGAGTGCGAATCTATGGCGATTTCTCGGCCGATTTTGTCGGTGGGTGCCGTTAGTTTGGCGGTGTGGGTGATGAGCAGGATGTCGAGGCGGCGTTCGACGCGCTCGATGCCGCCTGGGATCAGGTCTGCGCGCTGAACGTCGACGCCCTGAAGCCCCGGCAACAGTTGGCGGTGTTGGCGCGCTGCGAAAAGCAGCGCCGGCGCATCCCGGCCGTCGAGCACCCCGTGATCAATTCCCTGGCCCGCCAAGCACCCTCGGTCGAACTCGGCGCCACAGCAGTCCACGCCATCGCCGAGGCGACCCTGATCAGCCGCGCTGAAGCCGCCCGCCGCCTCAACGAAGCACGCGATCTGGGCCCACGCCACGGCCTGACCGGCGAACCGCTGGGCCCGATGCTGCCCGCCACCGCCGCCGGACAACGCGACGGCACCCTGGGCGCGGGCCAGGTCGCGGTGATCCGCAAGTTCTACCACCAGCTGCCCGGCTGGATCGACATGCCGACCCGCGAGCGGGCCGAAGCGCGGCTGGCCACCGAGGGCAGCCGGTTTCGCCCCGAACAACTCGCCGGGCTGGCCCGCACCCTGGCCGACTGCCTCAACCCCGACGGCACCTACACCGACGACGACCGCGCGCGGGCGCGTGGTCTGACCCTGGGCAATCAGCAGGCCGACGGCATGTCGCCGTTGCGCGGCTGGCTCACCCCCGAAGCCCGCGCCACCCTGGAAGCCGTCCTAGCCAAACTCGCCGCCCCCGGCATGTGCAACCCCCACGACGACACCCCGTGTGTGGACGGCGCACCCACCCAAGACGCCATCGAGCGCGACCCACGCTCGGCCGCCCAACGC
>NZ_LZLL01000508.1:0-45436 GCF_001669335.1 Mycobacterium sp. 1245852.3
GCGCTGAACGCGTCGACCGCCTCGCCCTGCAACAGGATGTCGACCTTGACCAGTTGGGCCTCCTGCTCGCCGGCCTCCTCGTAGTCGAGGCTGGCGTAGCCGCGGGTGCGTGACTTCAGCGAATCGAAGAAGTCGAAGATGATCTCGCCCAGCGGCATGGTGTAGCGCAGCTCGACGCGTTCGGGTGACAGGTAGTCCATGCCGCCGAGCTCGCCGCGGCGCGACTGACACAGTTCCATGATGGTGCCGATGAATTCACTGGGCGCGATGATGGTGGTCTTGACCACCGGCTCGTAGACCTCGCGGATCTTGCCTTCCGGCCAGTCCGACGGGTTGGTCACCCGGATCTCGGTGTTGTCCTCCTTAACCACCCGGTAGACGACGTTGGGCGACGTCGAGATCAGGTCCAGGTTGAACTCGCGCTCCAGCCGTTCGCGGGTGATCTCCATGTGCAGCAAACCCAAGAAGCCGCAACGGAATCCGAAGCCCAGGGCCACCGACGTCTCCGGCTCGTAGGTCAGGGCCGCATCGTTGAGTTGCAGTCTGTCCAGGGCGTCGCGCAGATCCGGGTAGTCGGAGCCGTCCACGGGATACAGACCCGAGTAGACCATCGGCTTGGGCTCGCGATATCCGGTCAGCGCCTCGGCGGCGCTGTGGCGTGCCGTCGTCACCGTGTCCCCCACCTTGGATTGGCGGACGTCCTTGACGCCGGTGATCAGGTAGCCCACCTCGCCCACGCCCAGGCCGTCGCTGGCCTTCGGTTCGGGCGAGACGATGCCGACCTCGAGCAGTTCGTGGGTGGCGCCGGTGGACATCATCGCGATGCGTTCGCGAGGGGTGATCTTGCCGTCGACCACCCGCACGTAGGTCACCACGCCGCGGTAGATGTCGTAGACCGAGTCGAAGATCATCGCCCGCAGCGGCGCGTCGGCCTGGCCCTGCGGGGGCGGCACCTCGCGCACCACGTGATCGAGGAGGTCGGCGACGCCGGCTCCGGTCTTGCCGGAAACCCGCAGCACGTCGCCCGGCTCGCAGCCGATGATGTGCGCGATCTCGGCGGCGTAGCGGTCCGGGTCCGCGGCGGGCAGGTCGATCTTGTTCAGCACCGGGATGATGTGCAGGTCGCGGTCGAGCGCCAGGTAGAGGTTGGCCAGGGTCTGCGCCTCGATGCCTTGGGCGGCGTCCACCAGCAGCACCGCGCCCTCGCACGCCTCCAGCGCGCGCGACACCTCGTAGGTGAAGTCGACGTGGCCCGGGGTGTCGATCAGGTGCAGCACGTACTGGGTGTCACCGACTTTCCACGGCAGGCGCACGTTTTGGGCCTTGATGGTGATGCCGCGCTCGCGCTCGATGTCCATCCGGTCCAGGTACTGCGCGCGCATGGACCGCTCGTCGACGACACCGGTGAGCTGGAGCATCCGGTCGGCCAGCGTGGACTTTCCGTGGTCGATGTGGGCGATGATGCAGAAGTTCCGAATCTGCGCCGGCGCGGTGAAGGTCTTGTCGGCGAAACTGCTGATGGGAATCTCCTGGTGCGTGCAACTAGACGGGGCGCTTTGCGGCCGTTTCCGGCGCGGTTCGCGGGTATGTCCAGCGTATCCAGACAGGGCCGCCGGGACCTACTTGGACACAGTCGCACCCCGCCGCTCGCGTCTATGCTGCGAATATGTCGTCTCCCCGGAAATCCCAGTGGAAGACGTTTCAGCGGTTCGCGGAGAATCTGGTGTTCAACGGCGCTCCGCGCCTGGTCCGGACCGTGCAGAATTCCCAGACCGTGCTGCGCGAACTGCAGCAGGCCGTGAAGATCACGGCGAACGTCATCGCCGCGGTGGCGCCACCACCTCCCGACGCGCCCGTCACCGGCCGGCCGGTGACCAGCGGCAGCCTCCCGACCGCGCAGCGCGCCCGCAAGCTGGTGTACGCGCCGAGCCTGGACGGCCGGGCCGATCCCGGTGAGATCGTCTGGACGTGGGTGGTCTACGAGGACGACCCCACCCGGGGCAAGGACCGGCCCGTCCTGGTCGTGGGCCGGGACCGCAGCGTCCTGCTGGGGTTGATGGTGTCCAGCCAGGAGCGCCACGCCGCCGACCCGAACTGGGTTGGAATCGGTTCCGGCCCTTGGGATTACGAGGGCAGGCAGAGCTGGGTCCGGCTGGACCGGGTGCTCGACGTGCCCGAGGAGGGCATCCGCCGCGAGGGCGCCATCCTGGATCGCGAGATCTTCGACGTGGTGGCCGCCCGCCTGCGCGCCGACTACTCCTGGCGCTGAACGCACCGGTGCTGCGCCGAGCGTGAACTCAGGGCGAGAAAACGCACAATTCTCGCCGTGAGTGCACGTTCGGCGAGCGGAGTCGGGCGATCAGCCCTGGGTGATGTAGGAATGCAGCTGCTGCTGCTCGGCCTCGAGTTCTTCCAGTCGGCTCTTCACCACGTCACCGATGCTGACGATCCCGATCAGCTTCTTGCCGTCGAGCACCGGCACGTGCCGCACCCGGTTCTTGGTCATCAACACGCTGATCGCGTCGACCTCGTCGGTCTTGGTGCAGGTCGCCAGCATGGACGTCATGATCTTGGACACCGGGCGAGACAGCACACTGGCGCCGTGCGTATGCAGCTGACGCACGACGTCGCGCTCCGACACGATGCCGACCACACCCTCGTCACCGACCACCACCATGGCGCCGATGTTCTGGTCGCTCAGCCCCGCAAGCAGCTCGCGAACCGTCGCGTCGGGGTTGATGGTCACCACCGCCGCGCCCTTGTTCCGCAAGACGTCCGCTATCCGCATCGGGGCCTCCAGCCGGGTTGTGATCCGCTTCACATCAGGCTACGGCTTCCTCGCGCGGCGCAAAAGCCACTAAGAGAAGCTGCAAACAGATCGTGTCCTAGCGGTGCAGGCCGCGCGGATCGCGCGATTGGACCACTGCGGGAGCCGCGGGCTTGCAAGATAAGGACATGATCGAGGTCACCCTGCTGGGAACCGGAAGCCCCATCCCCGATCCGAACCGCGCCGGGCCGTCAACTCTGGTGCGGGCCGGCGGGCAGGTGTTCCTGGTGGACTGCGGGCGCGGCGTGCTGCAGCGCGCGGCCGCGGTCGGGGTGGGCGCCGCCGGATTGTCGGCGTTGCTGCTGACCCACCTGCACAGCGATCACATCGGCGACCTGGGCGACGTCCTCATCACCCGGTGGATCAGCACCTTCACGCCCGACCCCGCGCCGCTGCCGATAATCGGTCCGCCCGGCACCGCCGAGGCGGTCGCGGCGACGCTGAACGCGTTCCGCCACGACATCGGCTACCGGATCGCCCATCACGCCGACATCAACTCGCCGCCGGCGGTGGACGTGCACGAATACACCGAGGGAACCGTCTGGGACCGCGACGGCGTGGCCATCCGGGTCGCCCCGACCGATCACCGTCCGGTGGCGCCGACCATCGGCTTTCGCATCGACTACCAGGGCGCCTCGGTGGTGCTCGCCGGCGACACCGTCCCGTGCGCGGGCCTGGACGACCTGGCGGCAGGGGCGGGTGCGCTGGTGCACACCGTGATCCGCAAGGACATCGTCGCCACCATCCCGCAGCAGCGGCTGCAGGACATCTGCGACTACCACTCTTCGGTGGAGGAGGCGGCGGCGACCGCGGCGCGCGCGGGGGTGGACACCCTGGTCATGACGCACTACGTGCCCGCGCTGGTGCCCGGCCAGGAGGAGCAGTGGCGGGCCCTGGCGGCCACGCGGTTCGGTGGGCGGGTCGAACTCGGTGACGACCTGCACCGCGTTCAGGTCGATGCGTCCGCGTGATGGCCGCCCGCGGCCGCTCGCCCGGCGGCCGAATCTCGTTGCGCCGCATGGGTTAGGGCAACGCCAGCCACCATCAGCCAGGTCAGCGCCAGCACCCGGGCGATCGGCAGGATGACGCCCAGCGCCGGCCAGATCAGCACCGCCGTCGCCAATTCGGCGAGGATGGCCGTGGCCAGACCGAGCCGCGCGACCGGTCCGGGCATCAACGCGCGGGTGAGGCCGGGCACCGCGATCCCGCCGACCAGCAGGCCCAGCGCCACGATGTGCCCCGGGCCGCCGGTGAGAAAGACCAACAAGTAGAGCGCCCGGACCACCGCCGCGTTCGCGGCGACATCCGGTATCGACAACGCCCAACCCAGCAACCCCGCCAGGCCGAGCGCACCGGCGGCCAAGACGCCGCCACTCAACGTGACCGCGCCGGATCCGGCCCCGAGTCGGCTCAGCCGGGCGCCGGCGCTTGCCCCGTAGATCGCCAGCGGCACCGAGGACGCGAACGTCGCGACGGCGATGATGCGCACGGCGGTCGGCTGGGCGCGAACGTAGGCGGTGACGGCGCCCGCCGGGCCGTAGGGCAACGGCATGACGCCGCCCACCGCGACGCCGATGGCGATGCCGCCGACTAGCAGCGCGATGCTGAGCAGGGCCAGCGCCGCCAGGGGCGAGCCGGGCCGGCTCTTATCGCGGCGCGGCGCGCCTTCGGCCGGATCGTTCATTCCTGCAACGGTATCCCTGCGGCGACGAACCCCGCCCCGGGCTAGGCCAGCCGGGTCACCTCGACGATCACGTCGAGGTCGGTGGCGCCCTCCCCGGAGTAGATGCCCTTCAGCGGGGAGACGTCGGCGTAGTCGCGGCCCACGCCCACGCCGACGTACTGCTCGGTGATCTCGGTGTCGTTGGTGGGGTCATAGCTCCACCAGGCACCCGTCCACGCCTCAATCCAGGCGTGGCTTCGGCCGTCGACGGTGTCGCCGACGACGGCGTCGCGCCTGGGGTGCAGGTAGCCCGAGACGTAGTGCGCCGGAATCCCCATGCTGCGCAACAACATCAGCGACAAATGCACGAAGTCCTGGCACACGCCCTTGCCCGCTTTGAGCGCGTCCAGGCCGGACGAGTGCACGCTGGTGGTGCCCGGCAGGTATTCCAGTTCTTCGCGCACCCAATTGGCCGCGGCTACAACGGCTTCGGCCGGCTTGTGGGTCTTGCTGATCTTCTTACCGACCGACGCCACCCGCTTGCTGGCCGGGGCGTGCTGAGTGGGGCGAAGCAGGTCGTCGTAGCGATCGATCACGGCCTCGGACTGCAGGTCGCTCCAGCCCGCCTCCGCCGAGAGTGGCTCGGCCCGCTCGGTTTCCACGACCGACGTCGACATCACCGTGAGATCGGTGTGCGGGGCGTGCAGGTCGAACGCGGTGACCGCGGTGCCCCAGTAATCGACGTAGCGGTAGGACCGGGTCGCCGGGATGGTTTCGACACGGTTGAGGATGACGTTCTGCCGGCTGTTCGACCGTGGGGTCAACCGGGCCTCGTTGTAGGAGGCGGTCACCGGGGATTGGTAGGCGTACCCGGTGGTGTGCACCACCCGCAGTCGCCACATCAGCCGTCCCCTTTCCTGCTGACCAGCCGGGCGCGCTGGCCCGCGTCCGACCAGGCCACCCAGGGCGTGACGTGGAAGTACTGCAGCGCCAACGCCTCTCCGACGTCGTGGCAGGTGCGCTGCAGCCCCGCCAGGCGGCTCTCCAACGACTCCAGCAGCACGCCGGGCTGCACGAATTCCAATTCGCTGCGGGCCTGCCCGAGCAGTCGCTGCGCCTCGGCGGTCGCCCCGATCCGGCTCTGCCGGTTGTGGACCAGCTCGTCGAGATTGTGTTCGGCCAGCCGCAGCGAATAGAACACCGAACGCGGAAACAGCCTGTCCAACAACATGAATTCGACCACCCGACCGGCGTCCAGCACACCGCGATAGGTGCGCAGATAGGTGTCGTGGGCGCCCGCCGAACGCAACAGCGTCACCCACGCCGGGGACGAGGCGCTGTCGCCGACCCGCGACAACAACAGCCGCACCGTCATGTCGACCCGTTCGATGGCCCGGCCCAGCACCATGAACCGGTAGCCGTCGTCGCGGGACAGCGTCGAGTCGGCCAGGCCGGCGAACATCGCCGCCCGCCGCTCGATGAACGACAGAAAGTCGTGCGGCCCAAGGCGTTTGGCGGCCCGCTCACGTTCGGGCAGGGCGTGGTAGGTGGTGTTGAGGCATTCCCAGATCTCGCTGGAGGTCACCTCGCGCGCCGACTTGGCGTTCTCGCGCGCCGAGGTGATGGCATCGACGATCGAGCAGCCGCCCTGGGTGTTGGTGCTGTAGGCCACCAGATCGGTCAGCGACCACACGTCCAGGTCGTGATTCGGCGGGTCGATCCCGAGCACCCGCAGCAGCAGCCGCGACGCATGGTCGGGGTCGACGCTGGAATCCTCGAGCAACTGGTGCAGCGCCACGTCCAGGATGCGCGCGGTGTCGTCGGCGCGTTCGACGTACCGGCCGATCCAGTAGAGCGACTCGGCGTTACGTGCCAACATCGTGCACCGCCTTTTGCTGTTGTTGTTGCTCGGGCTGCTCGCGCTGGGGCAGTTCGGTGGGCTGCGCCTGCTGAGACGTCACCCGCGGGGCGTCGTCGAGCATCGGGTCCGGCATCGAGGTGGGCAACGAGCGCACCACCTCCGCCGCCTCGAGCTCGTGATCGCCGGCCGACGCCCGCGACGCCAGCACCCAGGTGTCCTTGGAGCCGCCACCCTGACTGGAGTTGACCACCCGCGACCCCTCGACCAGCGCAACCCGGCTCAGCCCGCCGGGCAGCACCCACACGTCGTTGCCGTCGTTGACCGCGAACGGCCGCAGGTCGACGTAGCGCGGCGCCAGGGTGTTGCCGATCTGGGTCGGCACCGTCGACAGCTCCATCATCGGCTGCGCGATCCAGCTCCGCGGATCGTCGCGCACCTTCTTGGCGACGGCCGCCAACTCTTTCTCCGAGGCCTCCGGCCCGAACACGATGCCGTAGCCGCCCGACCCCTCCACCGGCTTGAGCACCAGCTCGTCGATGCGGTCCAGCACCTCTTCGCGCTCGTCGTCGAGCCAGCAGCGCAGCGTCTCCACGTTGGCCAGCAGCGGCTTCTCCCCGAGGTAGTACTCGATCATCGTGGGCACATAGGTGTAGACGAGTTTGTCGTCGCCGACGCCGTTGCCGATCGCGCTGGAGATGGACACGTTGCCCGCACGGGCGGCGTTGACCAGCCCCGCCACCCCCAGCACCGAATCGGCGCGGAACTGCAGCGGATCCAGGAAGGCGTCGTCGATGCGCCGATAGATGACGTCGACCTGGCGCTCCCCCTCGGTGGTGCGCATGTACACCTGGTTGTCGCGGCAGAACAGGTCGCGCCCCTCGACCAGCTCGACCCCCATCTGGCGGGCCAGCAGCGAATGCTCGAAATAGGCCGAGTTGTAGACGCCCGGGGTCAGCACCACCACCGTCGGGTCGGCCTCGTTGGTGGCCGCGGAGTTGCGCAGCGCCCGCAGCAGGTGCGAGGCGTAGTCATCGACCGCGCGCACCCGGTGGCTGGCGAATAGGTTGGGGAACACGCGCGCCATGGTGCGCCGGTTCTCCATGACATAGGACACACCCGACGGCGACCGCAGGTTGTCCTCGAGGACCCGCCAGGTGCCCTTGTCGTCGCGGATCAGGTCGATGCCGGCGACGTGGATCCGCACGCCGTTGGGCGGGACGATGCCCATCGCCTGGCGGTGGAAGTGCTCGCACGACGTGATCAGCCGGCGCGGGATCACCCCGTCGTTCAATATTTCCTGGTCACCGTAGATGTCGTCGAGGTACAGCTCGAGCGCCTTGACGCGCTGGGTGATGCCGCGCTCCAGGCGCGTCCACTCGGCGGCCGAGATGACCCGCGGCACCAGATCCAGCGGAAACGGCCGCTCCTGGCCCGATAACGAGAAGGTAATGCCCTGGTCAAGGAAGGCGCGGGACAGCGCTTCGGCGCGGGCTTTGAGCTCCGAGGCATCCGACGGCGCGAGCTCGGCGTAGATGCCCTTATACGGGCCGCGCACGTTGCCCTGGGCATCGAACATCTCGTCGAACGCCATGTCGTAGGCGTCGGAGGCCGCGTTGTATCCGTCGAAGATGCGCTCAGAGCGCGCAGCGCGAAAACCCCGCTTGGTGTGGTCAAGCTGGTTGGTAAGACTCACTGTTCAGATGCTGCCTCAAGTCGACGTTCTGGCAGCCCACGTGTTCCCGTTTTGGGAGAAAACGTAACTCACTGATAACCTGGGCAATCGCTGTGGTGATATCCGGCGCCCCACAATACGTCTAATCGAAGAAGGAACTCCCGCGTGGCCAACATCAAGTCGCAGCAGAAGCGCAACAAGACGAACGAGCGCGCTCGCCTGCGCAACAAGTCGGTGAAGTCGTCGCTGCGTACCGCTGTCCGCGCGTTCCGCGAGGCGGCCCACGCCGGCGACAAGGAGAAGGCCGCCGAGTTGCTGGTGTCGACCAACCGCAAGCTGGACAAGGCCGCCAGCAAGGGCGTGATCCACAAGAACCAGGCGGCGAACAAGAAGTCGGCCCTGGCGCAGGTCCTCAACAAGATCTAAGGCTTTTACTCAGCCGACGCGCCCCTCTACTGGCCGCGCTGGGCGGCTAGCTCGGCGACCTGCCTGACCGCGGATTCCAGGGCGTAGTCGGCGTCCACCACCGCTCCCTTCACGTTCGCGTTGAGCGTGGCCACCACCTTCATCGCGGTCGCCACAGAGTCACGCGACCAACGCCGCGCCTGCTTCTGCGCCTTCTGCACCCGCCAGGGCGGCATCCCGAGCTGAGACGCCAGCCGGTAGGGGTCCCCCGACAGTGGGCCGACCCGGCCGATCGTGTGGATCGCCTCGGCCAGCGCGTCCGCCAGCACCACCAGCGGCTCACCGCGCATCATCGCCCACCGCAACGCCTCGGCGGCCCCTTCGATGTCACCGGTCACCGCCTTATCCGCGATGTCGAAGCCCTTCACCTCGGCCTTGCCGCTGTGATAGCGGCGGACCGCGTCGGCGTCGACCACCCCGCCGGTGTCGGCGACCAACTGGGAGCAGGCCGAGGCCAACTCCCGCAGGTCGGAACCGACCGAATCCAGCAGTGCGGTCACCGTCTGGTCGTCGGCCTTGACCCGCAGGCCGCGAAACTCCTTGCGGACAAAATCGACGCGCTCGCTCAGTTTGGTGATCCGCGCGCACGAATGCACCACGGCGCCAAGGGATTGCAGCTCGGTGGCCAGCGCCTTGGCGCGCCCGCCGCCCGAGTGCACCACGACCAGCACCACGCCGGTCGGCATGTCGCTCGCGGCCGAAACGATCACCGCGGCAGCGTCTTTGCCCGCTTCGCCGGCGGCCTCCAGCACGACGATGCGCTCGTCGGCGAACAGCGACGGACTCAGCAGCTCGGCGAGCTCATAGGTGCTGACGTCGCCCGCCCGCATCCGGTTGACCGGCACGTCGTCGGTGCCGGCTCGTTTGCGCGCCGACCGCAGCACGTCGGACACCGCCCGCTCGACCAGCAGTTCCTCGTCTCCCAGGACCAGGTGCAACGGCGAAATCTCGGTCACCCCACGATGGTGTCACGCCCCACCGACCGCGCCGCTCGGGGATCGACGGCGCGACACCCCGCCTACCCCAACCCGGACAGCGCCCACGCCAGCCCGACCAGCGCCCCGACCCCCGCCGCGACGCGAAACGGTCGCCACCGCCACAGCACCACCGCCAGCACCGTGACACCGCCGACGATCAGGGTGCCGGGCATCCCCTCGGGGACCGGCACCGTGGCGCCGGGCATGTTGGCCGCCGCGTGGGCGATGCCGTCCACCCACCACAACTCCGGGCCGGTGAACCGGATCAGCAGCCGCGCGGCGGCCGGCCATATCGCGCAGAGCGCGGCCGCCGCGGTGCCCAGCACCGTGATCGGGGCGATCACACCGGCCACCGCGAGGTTCGCCAGGGCGGCAACCACGCTGAATCGCCCGGAGATCGCCGCCACCAGCGGCGCGGTCACCACCTGCGCGGCCCACGCGACGGCGAGCGCGTCGGCCAGCGGCTTGGGCCATCCCTTGGCGACCAGGCGCCGCGACCAGACCGGCGCGACGACGATCAGCGCCGCGGTGGCGAGCACCGACAGCGCGAACCCCACGTCCACGGCCAGCGCGGGGGCGACCGCCAGCAACACCAGCACGGTGGCGGCGAGGGCCGGAATGGCTTGCCGCCGACGCGAAGTCAGCATGCCCGTCAGCGCGATGGCACCCATCACCGCCGCCCGCACCACACTCGCCGTCGGCTGCACGACGATGACGAAGGCCACCAGCGCCAGCGCGGCAAGCGCGACGGCCGACCGCGGGCCGATCAGCCGGGCCGAGAACAGCACGGCCGCACACACGATCGTCACGTTGGCCCCCGACACGGCCATCAGGTGCGTCATGCCGGCCGCACGAAAGTCGCGGTTGGTGTCGCTTGGCACCGCCGAGGTATCGCCGAGCACCAGCGCGGGCAGCATCGCCGCCTGCTCGCCGGGCAGCGTGGCGCGGACCGCGGCGGCAAAGCGGCTGCGCACGCCGTGCGCGGCCGACTGCACTGCGCTCGCGGTGCCCATGGCCGGCGGGCCCGACGCATTGAGCACCGCGACGGTCAGGTCCCGGCGGGTCGGCCGGGTGATCCGCGCGGTGAACCGCACCGGCTGGCCCACCGTCACCGCGGCGAAGTCCGAGGCGCGCGCGAAAACCACGACGAGGCCTGACATTTCGGCGTCGCGCAGGCGTTGCAGGGTCGCCCGAAACATCAGCCGGCTGCCGCCCAGCGACACCGGGCTCTCGGTGGGGGTGACGGTAGCCGGGGCGCTGGTGCCGAAGGCCGCAGTGATCGGGTGGTGAGCGGCCGCGTCGGCGCGCAGCGCGATCGCGAAGCCGTAGCCCGCTCCCACCACACCCACGGCGGCCAGGCCGGCGCTGATCGTGCGGAGCCGGGCCGCGCGGCCGGGCCGGCGCGCCGCGCGCCATGCCAACGCACCGGCGGCGACGGTCAGCGCGACGCAGCACCAGGCGAAGATCCGCCCGGCCGACCACCAGATCCCGCCGGCCGTCACCGCCCAGCAGGTCAGCGCGGCCGGCACCAGGCGCACATCGACATGCCCCGACGGTGATCCACCTAGCCCGGGAGGCAGCACCGGGGTCAGACACGGACCAGCGCGCGCAGCTTCTCCAGCCGCGCCGGCCCGATGCCCTCGACATTGGCGAGCTGGTCGACGCTGGTGAATCTGCCGTTGGCCTGCCGCCACGCCACGATCGCGGCGGCGGTGACCGGCCCCACGCCGGGCAGAGCGTCGAGTTCCGCGACGGTCGCGGTGTTCAGGTCGACCGCCTGGCCCGGCTTCGGCTTGACCGATCCCGACCCGGGCGCCGGCGCCTTGGAGGTCGGCGTCGTTGCGGTGGCGACCGAACTGCCCAGCGCCGTCGGCTGGCCCGGCACGGGAGCGAGGCCGACCACGATCTGTTCGCCGTCACCGACCGGTCGGGCCATGTTCAGTCCGATGGTGTCGGCGCCGTTCACCGCGCCGCCGGCGGCCTGCAGCGCATCGGCGATGCGCGACCCCGGCGCCAGCGTCACCAAACCCGGCGTGTGCACCAAGCCGACCACGCTCACCACCACCGGACGGTCGGGGCTTGCGGGTGGCGCGGCACCCGGGCTGGCCGACGACCTGGCGGCCGACACCTTCTCCACCGGTGGCAGCTTGGCTGACATCACCGGCGCCGGCCGGTCGCGCAATAAGGTGAAAACCGTGACCAGCACCGCCAGCGCCGCCACGATCGCCAACCCGATGGCGCCGGCGCGGCCGGGGTCGGCGCGCACCCTGGCCACCCAGCCGCGGTCCTGCGAGGCGTCGGGAAGCCAGCGCGGCAACAGCGAATTCTGGTCGTCGTCCGGGGTGTCCTGCGGCGAGGCCGACCCGGCGTCCGCGGGCTCGGCCGCGCCATCGGTCTCCGGTTCGGCGTTGAGCCGCCGGTGCAGGCGCTCCGCCGGAAGTTCTGTTCGCATGGGCCGACGGTAGGTCCGCGGACCGTCGCACCGGCACCGCTCAACGGCGATCTGTGGATTAACCCGAGGCTGTGCACGGGGCCCGCGAGGGATGGGTCAAGATGGAAGTCGAGCGAACGACCAGCACCGCCAGAAAACAGCTCGGGGCGCTGCGTCGTCACGGTCACCCCGAAACGACAGGAGGCTGCCATGCAACTGGCGCTCACGCCCGAGGAAGCCGCGTTCCGCGACGAACTCCGCACCATCTACACGACCAAGATTCCCGAGGAGCTGCGCGAGCGGGTACGCCGCGGCTCGGCCGAAGTGAACCACGACGACATCGTCACCAGCCACAAGATCCTGCACGAGCACGGCCTGGCAGTACCGAACTGGCCGGTGGAATGGGGCGGCAAGGACTGGACCCCGACCCAGCACCAGATCTGGGCCGACGAGATGCAGCTGGCGTGCGTCCCCGAGCCGCTGAACTTCAACACCAAGATGGTGGGCCCGGTGATCGCCGAATTCGGTTCGGAGGAAGTCAAACAACGCTTCCTGCCCCCAACCGCCAGCCTCGACATCTGGTGGTGCCAGGGCTTCTCCGAGCCCGAGGCGGGGTCGGATCTGGCCTCGCTGCGCACCACCGCGGTGCGGGACGGCGACGACTACGTGGTCAACGGCCAGAAGACCTGGACCACGCTCGGCCAGTACGCGGACTGGATCTTCTGCCTGGTCCGCACCGACCCGCAAGCGCCCAAGCGGCAGGCCGGCATCTCCTTTTTGCTCTTCGACATGAAGACGCCGGGCATCACCCTGCGACCCATCAAGACGATCGACGGCGGCCACGAAATCAACGAAATCTTCTTCGAGGACGTCCGGGTTCCCGCCAATCAGCTTGTCGGAGAAGAGAATCAGGGCTGGACGTACGCGAAATTCCTGCTCGGCAACGAGCGCACCGGCATCGCCGGGGTGGGACGGACCAAGGTGCGCCTCGCCGAGGTGAAGAAACACGCCAAGGCCACCGGAGTGCTGGGCGACCCGCTGTTCGCGGCGCGGCTGGCCGAGGCCGAAAACGAGCTGCTGGCACTGGAACTCACCCAGTCGCGGGTCGTCACCGACTCCGCGGACGGGCAGCCCAATCCGGCCTCGTCGGTGCTCAAACTGCGCGGCAGCCAATTGCAGCAGGTGGCCACCGAACTGCTCGTCGAGGTGGCCGGGCCAGACGCGCTGCCGGCCAACGGCGAAGACATCGCCTCGCCGGACTGGGCCCAACACAGTGCGCCGCACTACCTCAACTACCGCAAGACGTCGATCTACGGCGGCAGCAGCGAGGTGCAGCGCAACATCATCGCGTCGACGATTCTGGGATTGTGAGGCAGTCATGGACTTTCAGCTGAGCGACGAGCAGGCCCTGCTCCGCGACACCACGCGCGACCTGCTGTCGCGCACCTACGACCCGGAAAGCCGCAACAAGATCATCGGCTCCGATCTCGGCTGGAGCCGCGAGGTCTGGAGCCAGCTCGCCGACACCGGCATCCTCGGCCTCGGATTCGATCCGGACGAGTCCGGCCAGATCGAGATCATGGTGGTGCTCAACGAGGTCGGGCGCCGCCTCGCCCCCGAACCGGTACTGCACGCCGCGCTGGGACCCGGTGCGCTGATCGCCGAGCTGGGCACCGACGCGCAGAAGGAACTGCTCGACGAGGTCGCGGGCGGGCAGCGGCTGCTGGCGTTCGCCCACCTCGAGCCGGGGCAGCGCGATCCGTCCGCCGAGTTGAGCACCAAGGCTGCGCAGCAAGGTGATTCGTGGACCTTGAGCGGTCGGAAGAACCCGGTGCTGGCCGGGGACGCCGCCGACACCCTGGTGGTCAGCGCCGCCCTGCCGAGCGGCGGCGCCGGCCTGTTCCTGGTCGATGCGGCATCGGTCACCAGGCACCCGTTCCGGACGTTCGACGGACAGCGCGGCGCCCAGATCGACCTGGACTCCACTGCCGCCGAACCCCTCGGCGAGGCGGTCGACGCGTCGGGCGCGATCCGCGACGCCATCGTGCGCATCCAGTCCGCGTTGTGCGCCGAAGCGCTGGGCGCCATGGAGGAATCGCTGCGCCTGACCACTGATTACCTCAAGACCCGCAAGCAGTTCGGCGTCACGCTCAACAAATTCCAGGCGCTCACGCAACGCGCGGCCGACATGTACGTCTCGCTGGAACTGGCCCGCAGCATGACCCTGTACGCGGCCATGTCGATCGCTGACGGCAACATCGACCCGGTGATCGCCTCGCGCGCCAAGCTGCAGGTCGGCCGATCGGGACGGCACATCGCGCAGGAGTCGGTCCAGATGCACGGCGGCATCGGGGTGACCGCGGAATACCCGGTCAGCCACTATGCCGCCCGGCTCACCGCGATCGAGCACACGCTGGGCACCTCGGGTGAGCACCTGCACAACCTGATCGACCACCTCGGCGACTACGACCTGGCCCGCCTCTAACGCATGGCCGAGCTGACCGAAAAGGTCATCGAGTTCCTCTCGACCGGCACCCGTACCGGGATGCTGGGCTACGTCGCCGCCGATGGCAGGCCGCTGGTCGCCCCGGTGTGGTTCGTCGTCGACGACGGGCAGTTGGCGTTCAACACCGGTCGCGACACGTCGAAAGGCCGTGCCCTGGCCCGCGATCCGCGAGTGGTGATCTGCGTCGACGACCCTCATCCGCCGTATTCGTTCGTCCAGGTGCAGGGCGTGGCCACGGTCAGCGAGGATCCGCAGGACGTGCTGGACATCGCGACCCGCACCGGGGGCCGCTACATGGGCGCCGACCGCGCCGACGAATTCGGCAGGCGCAACGCCGTTCCCGGCGAATTAGTGGTGCGGCTGCGTCCGACCAAGGTCATCACCGGGTTCGACATCAGCGCCTGACATCATTGCGGCTCCTGCGCCGCAACCGGTTCCGGCTGGCCCGGCTCGGTGTCCGCGTCGGGCAGCTGACCCACGAGGTATTCGGCCAGGCCTCCGATGGTCGGATAGTCGAACACCGCAGTCGCGTTGATCGTGAACTTACCGCCGAACTGACTGTGCAGCCGGTTGCGCAGCTCGATCGCCATCAACGAATCCGTCCCCAGGTCCAGGAACCGGCTGCTCGCCGCCGGCGGTGAGGCGAGCCGCAGGAAGTTCTGCACCTCTCGTTGCAGGAATTCGGTCACGAAACCGGCGCGCTGTGGCACCGGAATCTCCATGAGCTGCTTGAGCAACTCGCTGTCACCGGTCACCTCTCCGACCGCACTGGGCAACACCACGTCGAGGATCGGTGGTCGCGAACTGCCCAGCACCTTCGCGGCGCGCTGCCAGTTGGCCTTGAGGACGGTGGCCTGGCCGGTTCCGTTCGCGACGACCTCGGCGAGGGCACCCAGGGCCGCCGACGGTTCCAGCGGAATCAGGCCCTGCGCAGTGATGTTGGCGGTCGCGGCCTCCGAGGAGGCCATACCGCCCTGGGCCCAGGGACCGAAGTTGACGCCGGTGGCCGGCAGGCCCTGCGCCCTGCGCTGCGCGACCAGGCCGTCGAGCAGCGCATTGGCGGTCGCGTAGTTGGACTGACCGGGCGAACCGAACAAGCTCGACACCGACGAGGACACGATGAAGAAGTCGAGCTCGTCGTCTCGGGTCAACCTGTCCAGGTGGCATGCGCCGAATGCCTTGGGCGCCAACGTTGTCTGGAACCGTTCCAGGCTCTGCTGGGACAGCAGCGCATCATCGAGCACGCCGGCCAGATGGGCCACGCCGGCCAACGGTGGCAGCTCCGCGCGGATGCGCGCCAGCAGCGCGGCAACCTCGGACTCGTTGCCGACGTCGGCGGTGAAGACATGGATGCGGCACTTGTAGCGCTCGGTCATCTCCTCGATCAACCGTTGCGCGTCTGCACCCGGCTCCCGTCGGCTGGTCAGCACGACGTCACCGGCACCGAGCTGCGCCAGATACGACGCCGTGTGCAGACCGATGGCTCCCAGTCCACCGGTGATCAGGTAGCTCCGATCCGCCCGCGGCTGCAGCGGATTGGGTATCTGCACCACGATCTTGCCGATGTGCCGCGCTTGCTGCATGCGGCGGAACGCGGCCCGCGCCTCGGTCAGCGGGTAGATCTCGGCCGGCAGCGGTGTCCAGTCCCCGTCGGCCAATCCCTGTGACACCTCGGTCAGCAAGCCCCGAATACGTTCGGGCTCTTGGAAGGTCACCGTGTCCAGCGCCACGATCTCGTAGGCGATGTCGGGACGGGCCTGCGCCATCTGCTCGGGTGTCCAGATGTCGCGCTTGGCGATCTCGGCGAAGCGGCCGTTCTGGGCGGTCGCCCGCACGGTCGCTTCGAGGAACCCCTCGCTGGTCAGGCTGTTGAGCACCACGTCGACGCCGGCACCGTCGGTGTCGGCGAGGATCTGGTCGGCGAAATCCGTTGTGCGCGAGTCATAGACGTACTCCACACCCAGCTTGCGCAGCGTCGCGCGCTTGAAGGTGCTGGCGGTAGCGAAGACGGTGGCACCGCACTGCTGAGCCATCTGGATGGCCGCCAGGCCGACACCGCCGCTGGCGGCGTGGATGAGCACACGGTCGCCGGGCTTCAGCTGTGCCCAGTCGAACGCGAGCCGAACCGTCAGCGCCGCAGCGGGAATGGTGGCCGCCTCGACCGCACTGACTCCGTCGGGGATCGGCGCGAGCAGCTGGGCGGGCACGTTGAACCGGCTGGAGAACGCCCCCTGCATGAAGCCGTACACGCGCTGACCGACCTCGAGCCCGGTGACGCCGGCGCCCAATTGCGTGACGACGCCGGCGAAATCACCGCCGATGGGTCCCGGGTCGCCCGGATAGAGGCCGAGGACGTTGAGCACGTCGCGGAAGTTGAGGCCCGAGGCCTCCACCCGGACCTGCACATAGCCCTCGCCCGGAGGTGCGACGTCCACTTCCGTGAGTCGCAGGTTGTCGATCGCGCCGCGCTCGGTGGGCGCCAGGACGTAGTCGCCCGCACGCGGCACCGTGAGATGACCGCTGCGCGCCCACGGCAGCAACCGGGATGCCAGCAGCTTTCCTTGTCGCACCGCCAGTTCCGGTTCGTCCACCGGGGTGGCCAACAGGTTGGCCAGCGCGTGCACGGCCTCCGGTGATCCGTCGCAATCGATCAACTTGGCGCGCAGCGCCGGTTCCTCGTTGATCGTGGTGCGCCCCAGCCCCCACAGCGCCGCCTGCACCGGGTCGACCGGCTCGCCGGATTCGCATGCCACGGCCCGCTCGGTGACGATCCACAGTCCCCCAGGCAAATTCACGCCGCCGCCCTGCACCGCGTGCACGGCGCTGAGCAGATTGGCGATCTCGGTCTCGAGGCGCGCCGCCCCATTGGTTGAGTCGGCGCCACCTTTGCCCGCGTTGGGCGCTTCGCCGCGCCAGACGACGCCGGCGAACGGCAGCCCCCGCTCGGCGGCCTGAGTCAGCACCTGCCCCAACGGCTGCGGATCTGCGCTCCGGTCGAACGGGATGCAGCCCGGCACCTTGGCGGCCAGTTCGTCGAATCCGGCGATCAACCAGGTGCCGCCGATCTCTGCGGCTTCTTCAGCGGGCGGCGCCGGCACCTCGTGCCAGCCGAGGGTGTACAGCAGCCGGGTGGCATCGCCGCCGAGGCCGCGCAGCAACGCCTCGCGCGGTGCGCGTTTCACCGTGAACTCGCGAATCCCGCCCAGCCGGCGGCCGTCCCGGTCGACGAAATCGAGGTCGAATACCTGGGTCTCGCTGTTGAGTTCGCTGGTGTGCCACCTCGCACGGCAGTAGAACCGCCGCGGCATCTTCTCCCGCAACATCACTTGCCCGTAGCGCAGCGGCAGGAACAGATCGTTGACGCCCTGTTCGGCGGCGAGGAGCGCCGGGAAGGCCGGGAAGGCGACCCCGGTGCACAGGTCCATCAGCACCGGGTGCATCGGCTCGCTGCCGAGTTGTTCGGCGAGTTCGGCACCGACGAGGATGTCGCCGACCGCCTCGCCGTCACCGAGCCACAGTGACTTCAGGGAACCGGACCAGGTCGGTCCCCAGGCCAGCTCCAAGTCGGCGAAGGTCTCGAACAACTCCTGTGGACGCATGCGGTTCAGCCGCTCGAGCGCTTCGTCGATCGGATCACCGTCGTCGGACACCGGCTCGTCGGTGACGTCGTCCGCGCCGGCGACCACGGTGCCTTCGGCGTTCAACGACCACTCGGCGCCGCGTTCCCCGTAGGGACGGCTGTGCACCTGGAAGGTGAATTCGCGACCTGCCTGCACCGGGTGCAAGGTCAGCTGTACCTCGCGAGAACTCTTCTCCGGCAAGATGATCGGCTCGTAGAAGAAGACGTCCTTCGCCCGTGCCGGAGTGCCGACCGCGGCCAACGCCATCGCCGCGTAGGTTGCGCCGGGCACCACGACCGTGCCGTAGATGACGTGATCGGATAACCACGGCTGCGATTTGACGGACAACCTGCTGGTGTAGACGGAGTCGCCCGAGGCGAGGTCCTTCGCGCTGCCCAGGATGCCCGAAGACGGGCCGGCCCCTCCGACGACGGCGGTGCCGGATGTCTTGGGCCAGAACCGGCGGCGCTGGAACGGATAGGTGGGCAGTTCGATGCTGCGACGTCGCTGACCATGCAGCGCAGCGAAATCCGGACGATGGCCGCCGACGTAGGCCGCGGCCAGCGCGTCGGCGATCTGGCGCCGATCGCCGACGCCCTTACGCAGCGAGACGATCGCCCGCGGTGCGGTCAGGTGCTCCGGCCAGACCTGCACCGCGGCACCGGTCAGCACCGGTTGCGGACCGATCTCCATCAACACCGAGCAGCCCAGCGCCGCCGCGGTGCGCACGCTTTCGGCGAACTGCACCGGCTGGCGGGAATGGCGCCGCCAGTACGCGGCGTCGAGCGGGGTTTGGCCCGTCAGCACGGCCCCGGTGCGGTTGCAGATCAACGGCATCGTCGGGGCGGCGAACTCCAATTGCGCTGCGTAGGACTCGAATTCGTCGAGCACCGGATCCAACAACTCGGAGTGGAAGGCATGGCTGGTCTGCAGCCACGTGCAGCGGATCGCCTCGTCGCCGAACTTGGCGACGATCTGTTCGAGGTCCTCACCCGGACCCGACAGCACCGTATTCGGTCCGTTGTACGCGCCGACCGACACTCGCGGGAATCCGCCGGCGACCTCCTCGACGTGCTTGGCGTCGGCGAATACTGCCACCATCCGTCCGCCCTCGGGCAGGCTGCCGAACATCCGGCCGCGCTCGGCCATCAGCCGGGCGCCGTCCTCGAGACTGAACACCCCCGCCACGCAGGCCGCCGCGTACTGGCCGACGCTGTGCCCGAGCACCACATCGGGTTCGATCCCCCACGACTGCCACAGCCGGGCCAGGCCCATTTCGACGGCGAACAGCGCCGGCTGGGCAAACGACGTGTGCCGCAGCCTCTCTCCGGCTTTGCCCCCCGTTTCGCGATCGGTGGCGAACAGCACCTCTAGCAAGGGATGCGGCAGGATGTCACGGACCGCGTCCGCGCACCGCGTCACCGTTTCGGCGAAAACCGGTTCGGTGTCGAACAACTCACGCGCCATCCCCGGGTACTGGCTGCCCTGGCCGGTGAACAACCATGCCGTCATCGGGTGGTGTGTGTGTTCGCCACGCACAACGCCGGGCCGCAGGCGGTTCTCGGCCAATTCGGCCAGGGCGTCGCGCGCGCTCTCGAGCGAGTCCACCACCAGGGCGGCGCGGTGTTCGAAGTGTGACCGGCCCGTTCCGGCGGTGAGGCATACCTCGGTGAGGTCCGCATCCGGGTGGGCGGCCAGCCAGGCCTGGTAACGCTGCGCCAACGCCACCAGCGCTTCGGGTGACCGCGCGGACAGCGCGAGCACCGTGGCGCCCTGAGCGTGCGACGCCGAGCCCGTGGCGGCGTCGTTGGCGGGGTTCGGGTCGGCGGATACGGCGCGGGCCGGTGCCTCCTCCACCAGGACGTGCGCGTTGGTTCCGGTGAACCCGAACGAGCTCACGCCCGCGCGCCGCGGCCTGCCGTTGGGCTGCCACGGCATCGTCTTGTCGACCACCCGCACAGGCAGCGAGTCCCACGGAATGTGCGGCGACGGCTGCTCGAAGTGCAGGCTCGGCGGCAGGACCTCGTGCTGCAGCGACAGCACGACTTTGATCAGACCGGCTGCGCCCGAAGCGGATTCGGTGTGACCGATGTTGGTCTTCACCGAGCCCATCAGCAGCGGCCGGTCGGCGTCGCGCGAGGCGCCGTAGGCGGCGGCCGCGGCCTGCACCTCGATCGGATCACCCAGCGGGGTGCCCGTCCCGTGCGCCTCGAGGTAGTCGACGTCCCCGCCGGCCAGACCCGCACGAGCCAGCGCCGTCCCGATGAGCCGTTGCTGCGCACCACCATTGGGCACAGTCAAACCGCTGGACGCGCCGTCCTGGTTGACCGCGCTGCTGGTGATCACCGCGCAGATCCGGTCGCCGTCGCGCTCCGCGTCGCTCAACCTCTTCAGTACGAGGATTCCGCAGCCCTCGCTGCGCACGTAACCGTCGGCGGAGGCGTCGAACGTCTTGCATCGGCCCACCGGGGAAAGCATCCGCGCGCGGGAGGCCGCGATGACCGTCACAGGACTGAGCAGGACGTTCACTCCGCCGGCCAGCGCCATGTCGCAGTCGCCGGACCGCAACGCCTGGCAGGCTTGATGGACGGCCACCAGCGCCGAACTGCATGCGGTGTCGATCGCCACCGCCGGTCCCTCGAGTCCCAGCGCGAAGGCGACCCGACCGGAGATGGCGTTGAGCGCATTGCCGGTGATGAAGTGCGGTTCGATCTTGTCGACCGACTCCGACGACAGCAGATGCGCATACTCGTTGGCCGCCACACCGGTGAAGACTCCGGTTCGGCTGCCGCGCAATGCGGCCGGCGAATACCCAGCGCGTTCCAGGCCCTCCCACGCCGTTTCGAGCATCAGCCGCTGCTGTGGCTCGATCCAGACGGCCTCGCGGGGCGAGATGCCGAAGAATTCGGGATCGAATCCGTCGATTTCGTCCAGGAATCCGCCGAACCGGGTGTAGGTCTTGCCTGGGGCGTCCGGATCCGGGTCGTAGAACTCGTCGATGTCGAATCGGTCCTCCGGGACCTCCCGGATCGCGTCGACCCCTTCGGACAGCACCTGCCAGAACGCTTCCGGGTCGGGCGCGCCGGGGAAACGGCAGGACACCGCGACGATCGCGATCGGTTCGTCCGTGCGGGTCGTCACCACCGTTGCCGGCTGGGACCGCGTTTTCGAGGACGTTTGATCGCGGAGCTCGAGCACGTCGCCGAGCAGGTAGTCGGCCACGTCGGACAGCCGTGGGTGATCCATCGCCAGGGTGGCCGGGACCTGCTTACCCACCCCTTCCTCGATGCGCCGACGCAATTCGACCGCCATCAACGAATCCATGCCGAGATCGAAAAACCCTGCGTCCTCGCGGATCTCGGCGGCGTCGACGCGGGTCACCTCCGCGACCGCATCACGCAGATAATCGGTCAACAGTTTCTTGCGCTGCTGTACCGGAGCGGCCGTGAGCCGGTCGACCAACGGGGTGTTCCCGGCCGGCGTCGCCGCGGGCACCGCAGCGGGCACCTCGCGCTCCAGCTCCGCCAGGAACGCCCGCCGACCCGCTTGCTGGTAGAGCGGCAAGAAGCGGGTCCAGTCGATTCGGGCCACTACTCCGTGGGCAGCGCCCCGCGCCGCGGCGGCCGCCGCCACATCGGACAACCCCGCAAGCGCATCGGCCGGTGCCAGCGTACGGATCCCGCGCTGATCCAGTCGCGCACGAGATTCCGCGTCGGCCATACCGGCCGCCCACGGCCCGAAGTTGACGCTCACGCCGAGGATGCCCTGTTCGCGCAGCCGCCACGCCAGCCCGTCCAGGAAGGCGTTCGCCGCGCCGTAGGCGCTCTGGCCGAATCCACCCCACACCGAGGCGATCGAGGACGTGCTGAGGAAGAAGTCGAGCTTCAGGTCCGTCGCCGCCTCGCTCAAATGCCAGGCGCCCCAGACTTTTCCGGCGAAGACGCGATCGACCTCGGCATCGTCCAAGGCGCTCAGGGGCGTGGTACCGATCTCCCCCGCGGCATGGACGATGCCGGCCAACGGCGGCAACTCGGCCTGCACGCCCGCCAGCAGGCGTGCGACGTCGTGCGCGTCGGCGACATCGGCGGCCACGACCCGGATTTGGCAGCCGTGCGCCTCACCGAGTGCGTCGATGCGCTGTCGGACCGCATCGGTCGGCGGGCGCCGACCGGTCAACACCAGATGCCCGGCGCCGTTGGCGGCCAGGTGCCCGGCGATCTCCAGCCCGATCGCACCCAGCCCGCCGGTCACCAAATACGTTGCGTCATTTCGCAATTGCAGCGACGTGCCGCTCGGGGTCTCGATGCGCCGAACCAACCGGGGAACGTAGACCGCCCGATCACGCAGCGCGAGCTGGTCTTCCCTGATCGCCGCGTCGTCCGCGGGGGCGATCCGGTCGATGAGCGCAGTCCATTCGTCGGCGGTCCCCGCTGACAAGTCCGCGAGTCCGCCCCATACCTGCGGCAGCTCCAGCGATGCGGCGCGACTGAAGCCCCACAGGCTGCTCTGGTGCGGCGCCACCGTGTCCGTATCGGTGACGCGCTGCGCGCCGCGCGTCACGACCCAGATGGGGCTGCGCAACTGCGCGGCGACCGCGGCATGAAACAGCCGCCGTGTCCCGCCGAGGATCCGGTGCTGCATCCGCAACAGTGAGCGCATCGACGGCGTGGTCCCCGCCTCCAAGGCCGCGGCATGCACGACGCGAAGCGTCGAATCGTCCGCGGCGGCAGCGCGAAACACGCCCACGAGGTGTTCCTCGTCCGCGTCGGACACCGGCAACCCGATGACCTCGAATCGGTCGTTGCGTGCGGTCAGCGCGTCGACCAACGGCTGGACCGCGTCGGTACCGTCGGCGACGATGACCCACCGCGACACTCCGTCTGCCGGTGACGGCTCGGCGGTCGATGTGTCCCAGCGGATCTCGTAGCGGTCGTTCTCGATGGACCGGGTGGTGCGCTGTTGATTGTGTTGTGCCGCAAGCTTGGTGAGCACCTGCAGGGTCTGATGATCGCCGCTCGCGCCGTCGAGCAGCGTCGCGAGTTCCTCGATCCGGCCGTCCTCGAGAAGGCGGACCGCTTCGGTGCGCGGCCCACCGACGTCGCGGCGTTGGTCGGGGCGCTCGCGGTCGTCGCGGAACCAGTACTGACGCCGCTCAAAGGGATAGGTGGGCAGGTCCAGCTTGCGTGCGTGCGCCTGCCCGAAGGCCGCGAAGTCGGGCAGGTGGCCCAGGACATACGCGTCGGCAACCGCTTCGGTGATCTGCCGGTGGTCGGCGGTGTTACGGCGCAGCGACGTGATCGCCCGCGGTGCGGTGGCCGGGTCGGGCCATGCGCTCAGGGCCGAGGCGGTGAGCACCGGTCGTGGGCCGATCTCGAGCAATACCTTGCAGCTCAGCTCGGCGAGGGTGCGCACGCTCTTGGCGAATTCCACCGGCTGGCGCGCGTGACGGCGCCAGTAAGCGCCATCGAGCTTCACGCTGCGGCCCAGCGCCGCTCCGGTGCGGTTGTCGATCAGGATTCGTTGCGGCGCTTTGAAGTCGAACCGCCCCGCATACGATTCGAATTCGTCGAGGATCGGGTCCAGCAGCGCCGAGTGGAACGCGTGGCTGGTGTCCAGCCAGTCACACCGAACACCGTCGGCCGACACTGCGGCCACCGCCCGCTCCAGGTCCGCCACCGGACCGGACAACACGGTGTTGGCGCCGTTGTAGGCGGCCACCGACAGGCTGGGGAACTCGTCGGTGAGTCGCTCGACCCGCTCGGCGGCGGTGAAGACCGCGACCATCCGGCCACCCGAAGGCAGGCTGCCGAACAGACGACCGCGTTCGGCCATCAGCAGGGCACCGTCCTCGAGACTGAACACGCCCGCCACGCAGGCCGCCGAATACTGGCCGACGCTGTGGCCCAGCACCACGTCGGGCTCGAAGCCCCACGACTGCCAAAGCCGGGCCAGGCCCATCTCCACCGCGAACAGTCCGGGTTGCGCGTAGGACGTTTGCTGCAGCGTCGCTTCGCCGTCCTGGCCGTCCGCATCGAAAACAACGTCCAGCAAAGGCCTTTGGAGAACGTCGGCAACCGCGGCGGCGCACCGATTCAGCGTCTCGGCAAACACCGGCTCGCTGTCGAACAACTCTCGAGCCATGCCGGGGTATTGGCTGCCCTGACCGGTGAACAGCCACGCGGTCTTCGGTGGCTCCTGCGATTCTCCGCGGAACAACCCCGGTGCCGGGCGGTCGTCCGCCAGAGCGCCGAGTAGTTCCAGCGCGGATTCTCGCGAGTTGACCACCAGCGCGGCCCGCTGCTCCAGGTGTGCCCGACCCGCCCCGGCGGTGAAGCACACGTCCGCGAGGGTGGCCTCGGGGTGCGCGCTCAACCAGCTGCGGTAGTCGGCCGCGAGCCGCGCCAACGCGGCGGGCGTTCGCGCCGAAAGCGGGAGGATGCTGAACCGGCGGTGCCCGGAATGCTCGACCGGAAGCGGTGCCGGGGAAACGGGTTCCGTTTGCTCGGGAGCTTCGGAGAGAATGACGTGAGCGTTGGTGCCGGCGAAGCCGAACGAGCTGATGCCGGCAATGCGCGGCTCTCCGTTGCGTTCCCAGGCGGTGGGCTGCTCGACGACCTGCACCGCGAGCCGGTCCCAGGGGATGTGGGGCGAGGGGTTCTCGAAGTGGAGGTGTTGCGGGATCAGTTCGTTCTCGAGCGAGAGGATGACCTTGATCACCCCGGCGATGCCCGCGGCCGCTTCCAGGTGTCCGATGTTCGTCTTCACCGAACCCATCAGCAGCGGCCGGGAGGGTTCGCGCCCGGCGCCGAGCACCGCGCCCGCGGCCTGCGCTTCGATGGGGTCACCCAGCGACGTCCCGGTGCCGTGCGCTTCCAGGTATCCGACGTCGCGTGGTTCGAGGTCGGCCCGCTTGAGCGCATCGGCGATAACCCTTTGCTGGGCAACGCCATTGGGTACGGTCAGGCCACCCGAGGCGCCGTCCTGGTTGATCGCACTGCCGCGGATCACGGCGCGGATCCGATCGCCGTCGCGGATCGCGTCCTCCAGGCGCTTGATCACGATGACGCCGCAGCCCTCGCCGCGCACGTAGCCGTCCGCGGCCGCATCGAATGTCTTGCACCGGCCGTCAGGGGCGAGCATGTGCGCGCTGGAGAACGTGATCATGGTCGCCGGGGTGAGCAGCACGTTCGCGCCGCCGGCCAGCGCCAGGTCGCATTCCCCGAGGCGCAGCGCCTGGCACGCCTGATGGATCGCCACCAGCGACGAGCTGCACGCCGTGTCGACGGCGACGGCCGGACCCTGCAGTCCCAGCCGATAGCTGATCCGGCCGGCGGCCGCGGCGTTCGAGGTCCCGATGGCCATGTAGGCCTCGATTTCGGGGTACGTCAGCTCGTCGGATGCCATTCCCAGGTAGTCGTGCGTCGCCAAACCGACGAAGACCCCGGTGTTGGTCTCAGCCAGATCGGTTGGCGCAGTGCCTGAATGCTCGACCGCGCGCCATGCCGTTTCCAGCAGGATGCGGTGCTGCGGGTCCATCAGCCTGACCTCGCGGGTCGACATGCCGAAGAACGGCGCGTCGAATCCCGTTACGTCGTCGACGAAGCCGGCACGACGGGTGACGACCTTACCGGGCGCCCCCGGTTCGGGGTCGAAGAATTCGTCGACGTCCCAGCGGTCTTGCGGCACTTCGGATATCGCGTCGCGGCCGTGCTGCAACAGATCCCAGAACTCGTCGGCATCGGCGGCTCCGGGGAATCGCGCCGCGTAACCGATGATCGCAAAGCCCGATGCCGGCTTGCCCAGACCTTCGACGGATGCCATGCGCTTGTCCTCTCCTGGCCGGTCACGATCGATCCCCACGGGACGCCGGTTGCGCTCGGAAGATCTTTTCCGGAGGCCGGCGCCGTCCCCGCAGCGCCGCACCGCGCAACGACAGCCGGTGTGACTGCCGCCCTGCGTCCCCGTCCGGCCGTTCGATCGCCACAACGGCCTGCCGGATCCGTGAGCGAGTGTAGGCGGTGGCTCGCGCACGCCTGCGACGGCGATCACTCGGAGGGTTTATCTTGGTCTCGCCGCCAGGGTGGCCGTGGTCGTTGCAACCGAGGAGGACGAAGTTTTGCGCATCGGGAAGATTACGATCGGCGCACTCGGTGATTGGACGGTGACGCCCGGGTCGGTGATCTCCTGGCACCCGACGGCCGCGGCGACCGAAAAGGTCAGGCACGCGCCGGTCAGCTCCGTGCCGGTCAGCTACATGCAGAGCCAGCATCTTCGCAATTACTGTGAACGGACCGCCGCGGGGCTGAATTTCTCCCGCCAGATCATCGCTACCTGTGAAGTGCCCGGGACGTGTGACGTTGCCGCCATGAACCACGCCGTCAACGCGTATCTGCGCCGGCACGACACGTTCCGCAGCTGGTTCGAGCACACCGGTGACGGAGAATTCATCAGGCATACCGTCGACGATGCCGACGCTATCGAATTCGCCCCGATCGAGCACGGTGAGATGACTCCCGACGAAATACACGCTCACGTCGTGGCCATTCCGAATCCGCTGGAGTGGGGCTGCTTCACCTTCGGGATCATTCAAAGCGAAGACCGCTTCACATTCTTTGCCGCCATGGATCATGTCCACGGGGACGCGACGTTGATTGGCACCACGATGATGGAGGCCAACGGCATGTACACCGCGTTGAGCGGCGGCGGGCAGGCCCTCACCCTTCCCGATGCCGGCAGCTTCGATGATTTCTGCACCCGCGAACGCGAGTACACGTCAACGCTGACCGTAGATTCCCCCGAGGTGCGCGCGTGGATTGACTTCGCCGAAAACAACGATGGCGGCTTTCCCGAGTTCCCGCTCCCGCTGGGCGACCCGCAGGACTCCAGTAGCAGCGACATGACGTCCGAACTCCTGATGGACGCGGCACAGACCGAACGGTTCGAATCGGCCTGCGCGGCGGCCGGCGCACGGTTTGTCGGCGGCCTGTTCGCCTGCCTCGCCTTGGTGGAGCACGAATTCACGGGTGCCCTCACGTATTACGGGCTTACTCCCAGGGATTCCCGCAAAGCCACCGACAATTTCATGACGCAGGGT
Source organism: Mycobacterium sp. 1245852.3 (assembly GCF_001669335.1). Taxonomy (NCBI): domain Bacteria; kingdom Bacillati; phylum Actinomycetota; class Actinomycetes; order Mycobacteriales; family Mycobacteriaceae; genus Mycobacterium; species Mycobacterium sp. 1245852.3. The sequence goes on from NZ_LZLL01000508.1 coordinate 27,117, forward strand.
TGGTTCACCGGTTTGATCCCCATCACCGTGCCCATAGCTGCCGCCTCGTTCGGCGATGCCGCGTGGGCGGCGCAGGCGTCCTTCGATTCGAATCTGGATATGGCGAAAGTTCCCTATTACCGCGTGTTGGAACTCGCGCCGTGGTTGCGCTGGCCGCAACCAAACTTTCCGGTGTCGAATTTCTTTCATGGCGGCGCCGCTCCGCTCAATGCCATTCTCGCCGCGGCCGACATGGGGTTGGCGAACAACATCGGAATCTATCCCGACGGCCGATATTCATACCAGCTGACCATTTACATATTCCGCTACGGGGAAGGCACGTTCATGGCGATCATGCACCCGGACAACCCGGTCGCCCGGAAATCGGTTGTCCGCTACCTGGAGGCGATGAAGTCGGTCTGCGTGCGGGTCGCCGGCAGCGGGAGCTGGGGACGCGTCGCGTAGCGTGGAGCACTTCGATGGCTCGTGAGGCGAATTTGCGTGGTGTGACCGGGCTCGGGCGGGTGCGGCCGAGAGTCCCCGGCGGGCACGCCCGACGGCGCCGAGCGGGGATGAGGGCGATATGCGACGGCTAGCCGATTTCGTGGTGCGGTGGCCCTGGGCAGTGGTGGGGATCTGGATTGCGATCGCCGCCGCGCTACCCCTGACTTTTCCGTCGCTGGGCGAGATGGCCGAGAAGCATCCGCTTGCCATCCTGCCCAGCGATGCGCCCTCGAGCGTGACCGCTCGAAAGATGACCGAGGCGTTTCACGAGTCGGGCTCAGAAAACCTGCTGTTGGTGGTGTTGACCGACGACAAGGGGCTTGGCCCGGCCGACGAGGCCGCTTACGGCAAAGTGGTGGACGCGCTGCGCCGCGACACGCGAGATGTCGTGATGCTGCAGGACTTCGCCAGCACGCCGGCGTTGCGCTCCGTCGTCACCAGCAAGGATCACAAGGCGTGGGTGCTGCCGGTCGGCGTCGCTGGTGAGTTGGGCACGCCCCGCTCGTACGCCGCCTTCAACCGGATCGGCGAAATCGTCAAGGGGGCGCTCACCGGCACATCGCTGACGGCAAACCTCACCGGCCCCGCGGCGACCGTCGCCGACCTCACCGACGCGGGCGCTCGGGACCGGATGCCGATCGAGTTGGCGATCGCGGTGATGGTCCTGATCGTCCTGCTGGTGATCTACCGCAGCGCGGTCACCATGCTGCTGCCGTTGCTGACGATCGGGATATCCCTGGTGATCGCGCAGGCGGTGGTAGCGGGCTACTCCCAACTGACCGGCTCGGGCGTCTCGAACCAGTCCGTTGTGTTCTTGAGCGCCATAATGGCCGGAGCCGGAACCGATTACGCCGTCTTTCTGATCAGCCGCTATCACGATTACCTGCGGTCGGGCGCGACTCCCGATCAGGCGGTCAAGCGCGCCATGTTCTCGATCGGAAAGGTGATCGCCGCATCCGCGGCCACCGTCGGTGTCACCTTCCTGCTGATCAGCTTCGCCCGGATGGGTGTGTTCAAAACGGTCGGCGCGTCGTCGGCGATCGGGATCGGTGTGGCATTCCTCGCCGCGTTGACGTTGCTGCCGGCAGTCCTGGTGCTTGCGGGACGGCGCGGCTTGGTCAAGCCGCGGCGCGAGCTGACCGCCCGGTTCTGGCGGCGGTCGGGCATCCGCATCGTGCGACGACCGAGGGTCAACCTGGTTGCCAGCGTGCTCGTGTTGATCATCCTGGCCAGCTGTGCCGGCCTGGTGCGATACAACTACGACGATCGCAAGGCGCTGCGGGCGTCCGCCCCGAGCTCCATCGGGTATGCCGCGCTGGATCGTCACTTCCCGGTGAATCAGTCGATCCCGCAGTACATTTTGGTCCAGTCCCCGCACGACCTTCGCACGCCGAAGGCGCTCGCGGACTTGGAGCAAATGGCGGACCGGGTCAGTCAATTGCCGAATGTTGCTGCGGTCAGCGGCATTACGCGTCCCACCGGCAACGTGCCCGAACAATTCAGGGCCACCTATCAAGCGGGCGCTATCGGCACCCTGCTGGCCGGCGGGTCCACGCTGATCAAAGACCACACAGGCGACCTCAACCGGCTGGTAGATGGGGCCGGGACGTTGGCCGACAACCTCGGCAACATGCGGGGCCAGGTCATCCAGCTCGCCGCCGGCGTCCAGGAGCTGGAGACCGCCTTCTCGTCGACGAAGAACCAGTACACCGGCGACGCGCTGGTGAAAGAGGTCGATCTCGCGGCCCAGCTCGTGGACCATGTCAACGCGCTCAGCAACAACATGGGCTGGAACTTCTCGGCGGCCAAGAACATGTTCGCCTGGATCGGCCCGGTGCTGGGGGCGCTACAGGGCAACCCCCGATGCGACGTCGACCCCTCGTGCAGCGCCACCCGCGGGACATTCGAGCAACTGGTCGGTTCGCGCGATCAAGCAGACCTCGACGCCATCAATGACTTGGCGCACCAGCTGCAGGAATACCCGGACAAGCACGCGCTGAAAGCGTCGGCAGACCGCCTGCGCGCCGCATTGGCAAAGCTCACCACCGTGCTGCATTCGCTGGGGATGGACAAACCCGGTGGTCTGCAGTCGAACCTGAACACCTTGCAAGATGGCGCTAACCGTTTCGCCGGTGGCAGCCGGCAAATCGCCGACGCGGTGGCTCAGGTCGTCGACCAAGTCAAACAGCTCGGCAGCGGGCTCAACGACTCAGCGGCGTTTCTGTTGTCGCTGAAACGCGACGCGGCGCAACCGGCCATGGCCGGATTCAACATCCCACCCCAGCTCCTGCACTTGGCGGAATTCCAGAAGGCAGCCAAGGCATTCATCTCGCCGGACGGTCACTCGGTGCGCTACCTGGTTCAGACCAAACTCAATCCGTTCAGCACCGAGGCCATGGATCAGGTCAACGCGATCGAAGCGGCCGCGCGGGGGGCCCAGCCGAACACCGCGCTCGCGGACGCGACGGTGTCGATGGCCGGATACACCGTCGCGCTCAAGGACACGCGCGACTACTACCAGCACGACATCCGGTTCATCATCACGGTGACCCTGCTGGTGGTGCTGGTGACCCTGATCGCGCTGCTGCGCGCGATCGTCGCTCCGCTGTATCTCGTTGCCTCCGTGGTTATTTCGTATTTGTCGGCGGTGGGAATCGGGGTACTGGTGGTGCAATACCTGCTGGGTCAGCAATTGCATTGGAGTGTGCCGCCGCTGGCATTCGTGGTGCTGGTCGCGGTGGGTGCCGACTACAACATGCTGCTCGTCTCGCGCATGCGGGAGGAGTCGCCGCGCAGCATGCGTTACGGCATCATCCGGACCCTGGGTTCGACGGGCGGGGTGATCACTGCGGCGGGTCTGATCTTTGCCGCCTCGATGTGTGGCCTGTTGTTCTCCAGCATCAGCACCGTGGTCCAGGGCGGTTTCGTGATCGGGGTGGGAATTTTGCTGGACACCTTCTTGGTGCGCACCATCACGGTTCCCGCCATCGCCGCCCTGGTCGGCCGGGCGAATTGGTGGCCCTCCCGAGCGGGCGCGCCAGTGGGAGCCCGGCGGCCGGCGCCGCGGTTACCGGAGGGACGCGCCGAGGCGCAGCCCGGTTAGCACCCGTAGGGGATGTGTGTGAGACTACGAGGCGGATTCGAGCGGTAGGAGTTGGGATGAAGAAACTGCTCGCAGGTGTTACGGCGCTGGTAACCGTAGCTGCCACAGGGTGTTTCGGCGTCAATACCGCGACGGCTGACGACGCGCCGATCGGCGGGCCGCCGACCCCGGGGGCGCCGGGCGACCAGACGGCATTCGCCCTCGGCGGCGCTCACGTCCTAGGCATCCCCTACGACGAGTACATCCGGCAGGAGGGCGCCCAGTGGTTCCCCGGCCAGCAGCGCGAAATCGTCCGCTACCCGGCAGGACAGGTGCAGGGGCACGTGCTGGAGCGACTCTTCCCGGGTATCGGCAAGATCGGTGAGGGGCTGTTGCCCGGACTGGGTCTGGACGGCCCAAGCGTCGGCGAGTCGGTCGACGTGGGGGTGAACAACCTCGATGCCGCGATCCGCACCGGCCGCCCGGGCACGGCGATCGGCTTGTCCGAGGGCGGGTTCGTGGTCGACGGCGAACAGGCCCGGCTGGCGAATGACCCGGCCGCTCCCCCGCCGGACAGACTGAACTTCGCCACGTTCGGTGACCCCATTGGGCATCACGCCTTCGGGCAGAGCTTCCTGACCGCCATGTTTCCGGTCGGCAGTGTGGTTCCCGCGCTCGACTACACTATGCCGCCTCAGTACGAAAGCCAGTACGACACAAACAGATTCGTGGCGGCGTACGACTCGATCGCGGACTTCCCCGACCGGCCCGACAACATGTTCGCTTTGGCGAACACGCTGCTAGGGCTGGCCACCGGTCACACGGCGGTGGCTTTCACCAACCCGAGCATGGTGCCCCCGCAAAACATCAGGACCACGATCAACTCCAGGGGCGCCAAAGACACGACGATCATGGTCCCGGAGAAGCACCTTCCGCTCGTCATGCCGCTCAAATACATCGGGATCGACGAAGGCACGCTGGACAAGCTGGACGCCATCCTGATTCCCCGGGTGAATGCGGGTTACGCGCGAAACGACGACCCGGCGACGGCCCCGGTCCAGGTGGACCCGGTGCACGGCTTCGACCCGGCGGAAGTCACCGCGCCGGCCAACCAGGCAACCTTCGGCGGCGGCGCCGATCCCCTTTCCCAGATCCTCAGCGGCGCCACTTCGGTGTTGTCCCACGGCACCGGCTAGACAACGCGCCTATGTCTGGATCATCGATTCTTGCCATGCTGCACGGGCGTGCCAGCCTGCGGCCCAACGACGTGGCGTACACGTTCACCGATTACTCCGACGACGCCGACGGCGTTGCGCAGAGCCTCACGTGGTCGCAATTATCCCGCCGGACCTTCAACGTGGCGGGCGAGCTCGGCCAGCACGGTTCGGTCGGTGACAGGGCGGTAATCCTGGCGCCGCAGGGCCTCGACTACATCGCGGCGTTCCTGGGATCGATGCAGGCCGGGCTCATCGCGGTTCCGCTTCCGCTGCCGCATCGCGGCTCGAGCGACGAGCGGGTCAGCGCCGTCCTCGCCGATACGTCACCGTCGATCGTGCTCACCACGTCCGCGGTCGCCGAAGATGTCGCCGAGTACGTCGATCGGGCGCGCATGGATGATGTCCCGAAGATCGTCGAAATCGATTCGATGAATCTGGACGCCGATCGCCAAACCGCCGTTCCGGCAACCGTTTTGCCCGACGTCGCGTATCTGCAATACAGCTCGGGTTCGACCCGAACCCCGACCGGTGTGATGATTTCGCACCACAACCTGCAGGTGAATTTCGAGCAGCTGATGCGCAGCTTCTTCGCCGACTCCCGCAGAAAAGCCCCGTCGGACACCACGATCGTCTCGTGGCTGCCCTTCTACCACGACATGGGTTTGGTGCTGGGCGTGTGCGCGCCGATCCTGGGCGGCTGGCGCGGTGAGCTGATGAGTCCCGTCGCGTTCTTGGAGCGGCCGGCCAGATGGGTGCGATCCCTGGCCGCGAACACGTCTTCGTGGTCGGCCGCCCCCAACTTCGCCTTCGACCTGGCGGCCCGCAAGACCAGCGACCGTGACCTGGCCGGACTCGACCTCGGCGGGGTGCTGGGCATCATCAGCGGCGCCGAACGCGTCGAGCCGACCACCCTGAGCCGCTTCGTCGATCGGTTCGCGCACTTCAACTTTCGGGACGACATGATGCGTCCGTCCTACGGCTTGGCGGAGGCAACCGTCTTCGTGGCCAGTGGCACCTGGAGTGACGAGGCGACGGTTCACTTCGATATCGACGAGCTGTCCGCGGGCCGGGCAAAGCCGTGCGCGGCTGGCGCCGGCTCGTCGCTGGTGAAATACGAGCTGCCGCAATCCCCGGCACTGCGAATCGTCGACGGCGACACCGACAGCGAGTGCCCGCCGGGGGTGGTCGGCGAGATCTGGGTGTGCGGCGCCAACGTGGCCGAGGGGTACTGGCGCAAGCCGCCGGCAGAACAGCGCTGCTTCGGCGCGACGCTCGTCGACCCGTCGCCGGGTACGCCCGACGGGCCATGGCTGAAGACCGGTGACCTGGGTTTCATCCACGAGGGTGGACTGTTCATCGTCGGGCGCATCAAGGACCTGCTGATCATCCGGGGACGAAATCACCATCCCGAGGACATCGAGGCGACGGTCCAGGAGATCACCGGCGGTCGGGTCGCGGCGATATCGGTTCCGGTGAACAGCACCGAGAAGCTCGTCACCGTCATCGAGTACAAGAAGCGAGGCGACTCCACCGAGGCGGCCATGCACTCGCTGACCTCCGTCAAACGCGACGTCACCTCGGCGATTTCCAATGCGCACGGTGTGAATGTGGGAGACCTCGTGCTGGTGCCGCCCGGCTCGATTCCCACCACCACCAGCGGCAAGATCCGGCGCGCCGCCTGCGTCGAGCAGTACCGCCGGCAGCAATTCGCCCGGTTGGACGCCTGAGCCGGGGCTACGGGCGCGCGCCACGATGCCGATGTTGGTGACCGTCCTGGTGATGGCGCTGGCCGTCAGCGTCGAACCGTTCCGAGTCGGAATGACCGTGGTCATGCTGAACAGGCCCAGACCGGCGCTGCAACTGCTCGCGTTCCTGTCCGGCGGTTTCGCCATGGGAACGGCGGTGGGGCTGGTTGTCTTGTTCGCCTTCCGACGCGCCATGCTGGGCTCGAACTACTTCGCGTTGCCCAAGGTGCAGATTGTGGTCGGCCTGCTGGCGCTGACGGTCGCGGCGGTCGTGGCCGCGAATCTCCCCGCGCGGTTGGGTGCGCGGCCGACGGGATTGGCCTCGCCGGTCCAACGTTTGCTGAGCCGGCATTCGCTGGCGGTCGCCGGCATCGCCGGTCTCGGCATCGCATTGCCGTCGGTCGACTACCTTGCCGCGCTGGCCGTCATTCTGGCCTCCGGGGCGACGGCCCTGACGCAGGTCGCGGTGCTGTTGATGTTCAACGCCGTGTCCTTCGCCCTGATCGAGATTCCGCTGCTGGCCCACCTGCTGGCGCCCGAGGCGACCGCCACGCGGGTGGCGGCGCTGCATGACTGGATTCGCTCGCGTCGGCGCGTCGACGTTGCGCTCCTGCTCGCCGCGGCCGGTTGCGCTTTCCTCGCGGTCGGCGCGGCCGGCCTTTGACCCTTCGCCAACCGACGCGTCGCCGCTGAGAAGATAATGAGTCCAATCCGCACCGGCAAAGGAGCCGCGATGAGCAAGGTAAGCACCGACCGTCCGCTACGCGTGATCCAGTGGACGACCGGGAACATCGGTCGGCGTTCGCTGCACGCCATCATCGGGCGACCCGACCTGGAACTGGCCGGCGTGTACGCACACGGCGCCGACAAGGTCGGCGTCGACGCCGCCGACCTGGCGGGCTGGCCGGAGCCGACTGGGGTGCGGGCGACCAACGACATCGATGCGCTGCTGGCCCTGGGCGCCGACGCGTGTTGCTATAACCCGTTGTGGCCCAACATCGATGAGCTGGTGCGGCTGCTGGAATCTGGAGTCAACGTGTGCACCAGCGCCGCGTGGATCACCGGCGGAAAGCAGACACCGCAGGACCGCAAACGCATCGAAGATGCTTGCCGGAAAGGCAATTCGACAATCTTCGGCAGCGGTGCGCACCCCGGCATGACGAACATGGTGGGCATGGTGCTGTCCGCATCGTGTGAGCGCGTCGACGAGATCCGGATCACCGAGTCGGTGGACTGCTCGACCTATGAATCGGCGGAAACCCAGACGGCCATGGGCTTTTCGCAGGATCCGGATACCCCCGGGCTGGCCGAGAACGTCCGGCGCGAAAGCGAGGTGTTCGCGGAGTCGGCGGCGATGATGGCCGACGCGATCGGGGCGAAGCTGGACAAGATGACCTTCGACGTCACCTTCACCGCGGCCACCGACGACTCCGATCTGGGCTTCATGAAGATCCCCGCCGGAACGGTCGGCAGCGTCTACGGCTACCACCGCGGCTGGGTCGGTGACCGCAACGTCGTCAGCGTCGGGTTCAACTGGACCATGGGCAGTCACGTCGTCCCGCCCAAGCCCCTGGAGCACGGGCACGTCATTCAGGTGTTCGGGCTGCCCAACATGCGAACCGTGTTGCACTGCCTGCCGCCCAAAGACTGGACAGAGCCCGGATTCATGGGGCTGGGAATGATCTACACCGCGATGCCGGTTACCAATGCCGTCCCGGCGGTGGTGGCCGCCGAGCCGGGAATCGTCACGCTGGCGGATTTGCCGCCGGTCACCGGTCGGCTCGCGCACTAGCGTATGCCGTACGCCACAGGTGGTGGCCCCAGGAGGAACGCTTGCGTGCACTAAGGTTAATATCCCCAACTGAGCAAATGTTCCGTTGACAGTGGTGTCGTCGGCGACGGTTGGTGAGCTTTGCGGAAGGCGGTCAGGTGGTGGCTAGTCCAGACTCGGGTACCCGCCCCGGCCTTCTCAGCCGCGTATTGAGACGAGCGTGGATCCCGCTGGTGCTGGTGGTCGTTCTGTCACTGTCGGCGCTCATCGTGTCGCGACTGCACAAGATCTTCGGCTCGGAAGATCTCAACGCAAACGCCGGCAAGGGGATCGAAATCGTGCAGTTCAACCCGAAGGTCGTCGTCTACGAAATCTCCGGTGCCCCGGGCACCACGGCGAACATCAACTACTGGGACGAGAACGCCAACACGCATCAGGTCAACAACGCTGCCCTGCCCTGGTCGACCACCATCTCGACCACGCTGCCCTCGGTGAGCGCAAACATCATGGCGCAGAGCGACGGCAGCACGATCAGCTGCAAAATCACCGTGGACGGCATTGTCCGGGACAACCAGAACTCCGCCGGCCATAACGCCCAGACCTTCTGCCTGGTGAAGTCCGCATGAGCGACGTGCACAATCAGACCGAGCGCGACCTGAGCGCCGCCGACACCGGCCCGATCGGCACCAGGGGGTTGTCGAAGGCCGAGCGCGGCCATCGGCCCTACCTCCCCCACGCAATCCGCATCTTCGCGATACCGATCATCATCGGCTGGGTCGCGATCACCGTGTTGGTGAACGTCATCGTGCCCACGCTGGAGAAAGTCGGCGAGGCGCACTCGGCGCCGATGACACCGCTCGACGCGCCGTCGATGAAGGCGATGATGCGCCTGGGCCATAACTTTCACGAGTTCGACTCCAACAGCACCGTCATGATCGTGCTGGAGGGTCAGCATCCGCTGGGCCCCGACGCGCACCAGTATTACGACAAGCTGATCCGGCAACTTCGCCAGGATCCCAAGCACATTCAGCACATTCAGGACTTCTGGGGCGACCGGCTGACGGCCGCGGGCGCGCAGAGCGCCGACGCCAAGAGCGCCTATGTGCAGGTGAACCTCGCCGGTAACCAGGGCACCACGCTGGCCAACGAGTCGGTGGACGCCGTGCGCAAGGTCATCGACGAGAACAAGGCGCCGCCCGGTGTGAAGGCCTATGTCACCGGTCCCGCTGCGCTGTCCGACGACATGCACATCATCGGTAACGCCAGCCTGGCCAAGATCACGCTGTTCACCCTTGGTGCCATCGCGATCATGTTGCTGCTGGTCTACCGGTCCATCGTCACCACGCTCGTGCAGCTGTTCATGACCTTTGTCGCGCTGGCCTGTTCGCGCGGGGTGGTCGCGGTTCTGGCGTATCACAACGCATTCGGGCTCACCACCTTCGCGGCCAACATCCTCACCATGCTGGCCATCGCCGCGGGAACGGACTACGGCATCTTCCTCGTCGGCCGCTACCAGGAGGCGCTGGCCGCCGGCGAGGATCGAGAAGAGGCGTACTACACCACATTCAAGGGCGTCGCCCCGGTGGTGTTGGGTTCGGGCCTGACAATCGCGGGCGCGACCTATTGCCTGAGCTTTTCGCGGCTGCCGTGGTTCAACACCATGGGCGCGCCCGTGGCGATCGGCATGCTGGTCGTGGTGCTCGCCGGTATCACGCTGGGCCCCGCGGTGGTTTTTGTCGGCAGCCGCTTCCACCTGTTCGAAAGGCAGGCCAAGCGTGGTCGGCTGTGGCGCCGGGTGGGCACCGCCGTGGTGCGTTGGCCCGCACCGGTTTTGGCCGTCAGCGCGGCCATCGTGCTGGTCGGCATGATCGCCCTGCCGAGCTTCCACACCAGCTACAACGACCGCCACTACCTGCCGCTGTCAGCCCCGTCCAATCAGGGGCAAGAGGCCGCGAATCGGCACTTCTCCGAAGCGCGGATGAACCCCGACCTGTTGATGGTCGAGTCCGACCACGACATGCGCAACCCGGCCGACATGCTGGTATTGGACCGGGTGGCCAAGAACGAGATGCGCACGCTGGGCATCGCCATGGTCCAGGACATCACCCGGCCGCTGGGCATTCCGATCCAGCACAGCTCGATCCCGTTCCAGAACAGCGTCCAAAGCCAGACGACGATGCAGAACATGAGCTTTCTCAAGGAGCGCATGAACGACATCCTCAAGATGGCCGATGATCTGCAAACCCAGATCGACACCACGCAGCGCCAATACGAGGTGTCGCTGGATCTGGCCAACGCCGCCGACGACAGCGCGAAGACCACGGCCGTGACGTCGCAGATCACCGACACCCTGCGCGACCACATCGCCGACTTCGACGACACCTTCCGCCCGGTCCGCACGTACTTCTACTGGGAGAAGCACTGCTACGACATCCCGCTGTGCTACGGGCTGCGGTCCCTGTTCGACACTTTGGATGGCTTCGATCAGCTCGCGGAGCAGTTCCATTACCTCACGGGCGACATCCAGCACACCGCCAAAGCAACCCATGATCTGAATGCGTTGTTCCCCACGCTGATCACCACGCTGAAGACCACCCGGGGCATCACGCTGACGCTCTACCAGACGTTCAAGGCGATGATCAATCAGATGGAGGCGATGAGCAATACCGCCATCGTGATGGGGCAGAGCTTCGACGCGTCGAAGAACGACGACTTCTTCTACCTGCCGCCGGAAGCCTTCGACAACCCCGATTTCCAGACGGGTCTTCGGATGTTCTTGTCACCGGACGGTAAGTCGGCGCGGTTCTTCATCACCCATCAGGGCGACCCGATGTCGCCGGAGGGTATCGCGCGGGTCGATGCCGAACGCACCGCCGCGCAGGAGGGGCTGAAGCAATCCTCGCTCTCGGATGCCCGGGTGTATCTCGGCGGAACCGCCGCGACGTTCAAGGACATGGCAGACGGCGAGAAATACGACCTGATGATCGCCGTGGTGTCGGCCCTCACGCTGATCTTCATGATCATGCTGCTGCTGACCCGCAGCGTGGTGGCCGCACTGGTGATCGTCGGCACCGCGGCCAGCTCGATCGCGGCGTCTTTCGGTCTGTCCGTGCTGATTTGGCAGGACCTATTCGGCATCAGGATCCACTGGATCGTGATGGCGCTGTCGGTCATCATCCTGCTGGCCGTGGGATCCGACTACAACCTGCTGCTCGTTTCCCGGTTCCGCGAAGAGATCCATCGCGGGCTCAAGACCGGGATCATCCGGTCGATGGCCGGTACCGGCGGTGTGGTGACGGCGGCGGGTCTGGTGTTCGCCTTCACCATGGCGTCCATGTTGGGCAGCGATCTGCGGGTGCTCGGTCAGTTCGGGTCGACCGTGTGCATCGGTCTGCTGCTCGACACGCTGGTGGTGCGCACGCTGCTGATGCCCTCGATCGCCACCCTGCTCGGACGGTGGTTCTGGTGGCCGCAGGTGGTGCACCCCCGTGGGGATAACGTACGACGGCCGGTGAGCGCCTGATTGGTTAGTGGCGCCCGCAACTACTCCGGCGGCAGCGCCACGCTCACCGCGACGGCGCCCGCACCGACATGCAGCGCGAGCACCGGTCCCAGCTCGGTGATGATCGCCGGTTCGCACGCCGGCAGCCGCTCGCCCAGCGCTGAGGCCACCTCCCGGGCGCCATCCGGGTTGTCGACGTGATGCACCGCCAGGGCGGCGGCATCGTTGCCGACGACCTGGCAGACCCGGTCGATCATTGCCTCGGTGGCATGGCTGACGGTGCGGACCCGTTGGGCCAGAACGAGTTTGCCGTCATCGATACGCAACAGCGGCTTGAGCGCCAGCGCGGTGCCCAGCCACGCCTTCGCCCCGCCGATGCGTCCGCTGCGGCGCAGGTTGTCCAGGCGGTGCACCACGATGAAGGCATGCCCGCGGTCCACGGCCGCGTGCGCGGCGTCCGCGACGGCGTCGAGGCTTGCACCGTCGGCCGCCGCCCGCGCCGCGGCCAGCGCGACGAAGCCGGTGCCCATCGCGGCCGACTTCGAGTCGACGACCCGCACGTTCGGGTCCAAGTCGGCCGCGGTGCGTTCGGCGGCCCGGCACGTTCCCGACAGCGCCGACGAAATGTGTACGGCCACAACGCCGTCGGCGCCGCTGTCGGCCAGCGCCTGCTGATAGGCGTCGGCGAGTTCGGCCGGGGTGGCCGCCGCGGTGGTGGCCGCCAGTTTGTAGATGTCATCGGGAACGTCGTCCACACCGTCACGCAGATCCGCGCCGTCGAGCAAGATGTGCAGCGGAACGACCCGGATTCCCCACTTTTCAAGCAGGTCGGCCGGCAGCCGTGCCGACGAGTCGGTCACCACCATGACGGTCACCAGCGCTACCCGCGGGGCTTCTCGTTGGGCACGCCGGCCTGATTGCGCGGCGCCTCCTCATCGCGCTGCGCGTCCCCCGCAAGCGGGAGGTGCCCCCGCTGCATCGTTGCCACGCCGGCCTCGGCGAGCGCCTTGAGCATCAACTCCGCGACCGCCTGGTGGGCTTCGAAGTTCCAGTGAATCCCGTCCGGGTTTCCCCGACCGCTCATCACCTGTTCGGCGACAGCGGCTTTCAGATCGACCAGGGGCACGTTGTGGTTTTGCGCCCATTCGGTGATGGCGGCCGCCGTGCCCGCGCGGCCGTGGTGGGCCCGGCCGTAGGTGTCGGCGATGTGCACCGACGGCAGCGACGCCACGATCGGAATACCGGGCCGGTTGAAATCGATTGCGCCACGGGTCTGTTCGAGGTAGTCCGCACTCAGGTGTGGTGGCAGCGCCGATCTGGCCACCGGCGAGAGCCTGGGCTGCAGCCAGCCATAGCCGTCGCGAACCCAGCGCCGCAGCCACGGCGGCCGCACATAGCGGATCAGCTCGCGCAGCGCGGTGGGCAATACCGACGGCAGCGAATCCATGCCGCCGGTCGCGAAGATGACCGCGCCCGCCCTCGGTAGCGCCGCCCACGCCCGCGGGTCCTGGGTCGCCGCCCACCAGATGTCGCGGCACGTCCAGCCGATGCGGCCGATCAGCTCGACGTCCCAACCCAGCTGCGCAGCGACGATATTCGGCCAGATCCGGGGATCGTCGGCGGGCAGCCCTCCCGTCGGGCCGTAGTAGGCCAGGGAGTCGGCGAATATCAGCAGGGTGGGCTTCGGCGGCCGCTCAGAGGACATCGTTGGACACCTGCGCCGAAGCGTTCCACACATCCAGACGCCAACGGATGCTGTCGAATTCGTCGGCCGGATCGTCGTTGTGGCCGGACAGCTGCACCCAGCTGGCATTGCCCATGCCACCCAGGATCGGCCAATTGGCGACGGGAAGCTTCAACAGCGCGGCCGACAAAGCGGCGATCAGCCCGCCGTGGGCCACCAGCACCACCGGGCGATCGGGCCCGTCGGGCTCGCCCCACTCCGGCTCGCCGGTCACCAGTTCGGCAACCAAGGGTACGCTGCGAGCGGCGACGTCGACCCTGCTCTCACCGCCGTGCGGTGCCCAGGTGGCGTCTTCGCGCCAGGCCAGCCGGGCGCCGGGGGCCTGTTCGTCGACCTCGGTGTGCGTCATTGCCTGCCAGTCGCCGAGATGGGTTTCCCGCAATCGCTGGTCGACCCGGATCGGCAGGCCGGTCAGCTCCCCCAACCTGACCGCCGTGTCGTAGGCGCGATGCAGATCCGACGACACGATGAGCAACGGCTGCAGTTTGCCCAGCACCTCGGCGGCCGCGACGGCCTGGGCCCGGCCGAGTTCGCTGAGTTCGGAATCCAGCTGACCCTGCATCCGGCTGCCGGCGTTGAACTCGGTTTGCCCGTGCCGCAACATGATCAGACGACGGACCCTCATGACGCACCCGACTCATCGGAGTTGGCGCGGCCCTCATCGAGGTCTACCGGCACCACCGGGCAGTCACTCCACAGCCGGTCGAGGGCATAGAAGTCGCGGTCCTCCTGGTGCTGAATGTGGACGACGATGTCGCGGTAGTCCAGCAGCGTCCAGCGGCCTTCCCTGGTTCCCTCGCGACGCGCCGGCTTGTAACCGGCCTTGCGCATCTTCTCCTCGACCTCGTCGACGATGGCGTTGACCTGTCGCTCGTTGGAGGCCGAGGCGATCACGAAGCAGTCCGTGATGGCCAACTGCGCGGAGACGTCGATGACGATGACATCGTCGGCAAGCTTCGACGCGGCGGCACCGGCGGCCACCGTGGCCATGTCGATGGCCTCCTGGGTGGCGCTCATGGGTGATCCCCTGCGCTCAGGCGTGTTTCGCTGGCCGGCACCGGCGGCACGACGTCGTCGCGGTAGAGCCGGCGCTTGGAGACGTACTGCACGACGCCGTCGGGCATCAGGTACCACAGCGGGCGGCGCTGCGCCGCGCGGCGGCGGCAATCGGTCGAGGAGATGGCCAGCGCCGGGATCTCGACGAGGGTCAGCGCGTCGTCGGGCAGCTCACCGAGCACGCCGGTGACGTGTTCGCGGCGCAGCTCGTAACCGGGCCGGCTGACCCCGATGAAGCGGGCCAGCTCGAACGCCGTCTCCCAGCCCTGCCACGACAGAATGGAGGCCAGCGCGTCGGCCCCGGTGATGAAGTACAGCTCGGAGTCCGGGTTGAGAGCGTGCAGGTCGCGCAAAGTGTCCTTGGTGTAGGTGGGGCCGGCGCGGTCGATGTCGACCCGGCTGACCGTGAAACGGGGATTGGACGCCGTGGCGATCACCGTCATCAGGTACCGGTCCTCGGCGGCCGAGACGTGCCGGTCCTTCTGCCAGGGCTGGCCGCTGGGCACGAACACCACTTGGTCGAGGTCGAACAGGTCGGCGACCTCACTGGCGGCAACCAGGTGGCCGTAATGGATGGGGTCGAACGTCCCACCCATCACCCCTAACCTGCGAAGCTGCTTTTGCACGATTTGCCAGCTTACTTGAGCCGGTGTTACGGCCCGATTTCCCTGGTCGGGCGGCGGCGCTGCGACCCTATCCCGGCATCGGGTCGATCGGTGAGACTGGTGTACCCACAGCTTCGATCGCTTCTCCGGCGGCCAGACACAGGTCCTCGCGGTAGCGGCCCGCAACGATCTGCACGCCGACCGGCGTGCTGCCGAGCAGACTGGTCGACACGGTCAGTGCCGGCAGCCCGAGGTAGGGCAAACCGAGCTGGGTGAGCTGTGCGGCCCATACCCGCGCGAAGGCGGCGTCGCCTTGCATATCGAGATGGTTCGCGAAGGGCAGCTCGGCGCTGACCGGTATCACCAGGACAGAGTAATTCTCGAACAGCGTCAGCCAGTCACGCAGAAGTGTGGCTCGGCGACTCAGCGACTTGGAGAACGCGGTCAGGTCGAAAGCGACGGCTTGCTCGCGCAGACGCGCCAGCACATTCAACGCGCCCGGGTCGCCCTCCCGTTGGGCGGCCGCAAGCTTGTCGTCGTACCCGTCAAGGAACGCGAGTTTGGTTTGCGCATCGGCTGCTTCGGCGAGTGGCGGGGTGGTGGCCAGCTCGTCCACGTCCCACGCCGCGGCTTTGAGCCGCTCGGCCGCGTCGCGGACCGCTTGCGCCACTTCAGGTCTGGTGCCAAGCCCGTCCGGCGCCACGCAGAAAGCCGCTCGCCTGGCCACAGGGGGCGGACCTGACAGGGGCGCGGGCACCCACCACGGGTCGCGGGCGTCTCGAGCCGCCATCGCCGCGAATGCCAGCCGGAGGTCGGCGACGCTGCGCGCTAACGGGCCTGAAACTCGCCCGAGCTGGGCGCCGATGGTCGGTTCGGGGAGAGAGGCGTTGAACGCGGGGACGCGGCCAAGTGTCGGGCGCAACCCGTGTATCCCACACGCGTACGCCGGATAGCGGATCGAACCTGCGATGTCGGTTCCGTGGGCAATCGCGCCGATGCCCGCCGTGACTGCCGCGGCGGCCCCGCCCGACGAGCCACCAGGGGTTAGGTCCGCGTTCCGTGGGTTGCGGGTTTCCCCGTGCAATTGATTCGAGGTGAACCAACGGAGGCAGAATGCGGGCGCATTCGTCCGGCCGATGAGCACCGCACCGCTCTTCAGAAGATTGTCGACGACGGGGCTGTTGGTTGTGGCGATGAGGTCACGCTGTAGCGTCACGCCGTCGGTGGTGGCGTAGCCGGCCTGGTCGACGTTGATCTTCACCGTTACCGGCACACCGGCCAGCGGTCCAACCTCATCGCCGCGGCGCAGCCGTTCGTCGATCATGGCTGCGGCGGCCAATGCCTCGTCGCGGTGATGATCAACCACCGCATTGATCGCACCGTTGACGTCATCGAGCCGATCCAAGGCCGCCTCAACGACCTCGCGCGCCGAGACTTCGCGCGATCGGACCAAGCTGGCGAGTTCGGTCGCGGGCAGTTGCCATAGCCGCACTGGCGAAACTCCTTTGTTCGTCACGGGTGCTGCACGTACGACTCGCCCTAATCGTCGCCGTTGCACTTGACGACTTGCAATGACGATTGGGCGGGCACACTTGCGAAGTCGGGGTCGATTTTGACGTCGGTTTCGTGGCTCGGCCTGATGACTAGGGTGCTTGAGATCGTGCGGGCGGTCGTGATCCGCGCCGCGGGCGCCCGGCAACGCACCGCGACCGGCGCCCGGGAAGATGAGCGCCCTCCGCCGCAGTGGAGCATATGGCCATGCGGCGAGCGCTTCGGTGCCGAGGCTATACGGGCAGCAGCTGGTCGATCACCGCGGCCAACTGCTTGGCGGACCGGCATTCGTGCATCGGGATGACCTCTTGATAGCGCGGCACCGCCGAGTCACCGCTGCCCCACAGGTGCCTGGGCTCGGGATTCAGCCAGTGCGCGTGCCGGCTGGCGGTCACCATGTGACTCAGCAGCTCGATCTCCGGATTGCGGTAATTGGTGCGGCCGTCGCCGAGCACCAGCAGCGAGGTGCGCGGTGAGAGCACATTCGGGAACGCCTGCACGAACGACGCGAAGGCGTTGCCGTAGTCGGAGTGGCCGTCGCGGCTGTAGACGCCGGATTCGCGGGTGATCCGCTGAATCGCCACCGCCAGATCGGCTTCCGGGCCGAACATGTGGGTCACCTCGTCGGTGGTGTCGATGAAGGCGAACACCCGTACACGTGAGAACTGTTGGCGCAGAGCGTGAACCAGCAACAGGGTGAAATGGCTGAAGCCGGCGACCGAACCGGACACGTCGCAGAGCACCACCAGTTCCGGGCGCGCCGGACGTGGCTTGGCCAGCACGACGTCGATCGGCACCCCGCCGGTGGACATCGACTTGCGCAGCGTCTTGCGCAGATCAATCGTCCCCGCCCGGCTGCGCCGCCGGCGCGCCGCCAGCCGGGTTGCCAACGTGCGGGCCAGCGGCGCCACCACCCGGCGCATCTGGCGCAGCTGCTCACCGGAGGCGCGCAAAAATTCCACGTTCTCGGAAAGCTGTGGGATGCCGTACATCTGGACGTGATCGCGGCCCAGCTGCTCCGCGGTGCGCCGTTTGGTCTCGGCGTCGACGAGCTTACGCAGCTGGCTGATGCGCTGCGCGGCAAGAGCTTTGGCGATTTCTTCCTGGCTGGGTGTGGGTTCGTCGCCGTACGAGGCGAGCAGTCCGGCCAGCAGCTTGCCCTCGAGTTCGTCGAGCGCCATCGCCTTGAGCGCCTGATACGACGAGAAAGACGGGCCGCGGCTGGAGCTGTATTTGCCGTAGGCCTCGACGATCCGGGCGATCATCGCGACCAGGCGCTCGTCCATGTCGGCGAGGTCGGGGTTCTCGGTCAGCAGATCGGCCAGCATCTGGCGCATCGCCTCGACATCGTCGGGCGGCAACGCGCCGTCGTCGCGCGAGTCGTCGGCCTCCTCCTCGGTGACCACCGCGCGTGCGCCCAGCGCCGCCGGGAACCACAGATCGAACATCGCGTCATAGGTCTCGCGGTGATCCGGGCGGCGCAGCACGGCGCACGCGAGGCCCTCGCGCAGCACCATGCGGTCGCCCAGGCCGAGCGTCGCCATCACCCGACCGGCGTCCACCG
>NZ_LZLL01000509.1:0-3505 GCF_001669335.1 Mycobacterium sp. 1245852.3
TGCGGCAGCACCGATCGCCACCTGGGGTCCCCGACCGGAGTGTATTCCCATTCCGTCTGCGGCTCTTGGCCTTTGGGGTACAGCTCGAAGACCGACACCTCGAAGATGCACTTGTCCGGGTTGTAGCTGGGATGCGGTCGCGCGCCGTAGCACAGCGCGCTGGTCAGGCCCTGGCCGATCTGGAAGTTCGGGAAGATCTGCCATGCGGTCCCGGCCTGCCCCAGGATGTCGGCGGGGATCGTCGGCCAGATCACGCCGCGGGCCTCGTCGTCGCGGCGCGCCGAGGCCAGCCAGTGCTCGAGGACCTTGTCGGCCGGTGTCCCCTCGGGCAGCTCGTCGACCAGTCGCTTGGCGGCGTTCACCAGCGTCTGGGTGGTGGTGGCGTTGGTTTCCTCCATCGTGTACACCTGCATCTCGGCGGTCGACACGCGGGGATCGGCGCCGATGCCGAGCCGGATCTTGGACTTGGTGGCCTCCATGTCCTCGGGCGCGTCATAGCCGATGTGGCTGTGCTTGCCTTGGGCTTTCGCCCACCCCTTGAACTCGCCGAACCTGTTGAACTCGGGATGTGTGGTGTAGACGTGGTAGGTCTCGTTGAAGGCCTCCAGCGCGACCTTCCAGTTGCAATCGAACGAGAGCCACTTGCGCCACTTGTAGCGCATGTTCTCCAGCCCGAACGGGTCGAGGATCTTCGCGGCGGGGAACAGGAAATCGGCGAGCGGCTCGCAGTCGGGGTCCATGTTGATCCACAACCAGCCACCCCAGGTATCGACCCGCACCGGACGCAGGTGGGTGTTGTCGGGGGTGAGCGTGCCCTGCCAGTCCTGCTGTTCGCGAATATGGGTGCACGCGCCGTCCAGGCCGTAGGTCCAGCCGTGGAAGCCGCAGACGAACGACTTTCGGGTACGCGCGCAGGCGTTCTTGGCGCCGTCGGGGGTGTCGATCAGCCGGCGGCCGCGGTGCATGCACACGTTGTGGTGCGCGTGAAACTCTGCTGCGCCGGTGCGGACCACGATGATCGAATCGTCGAGGATGTCGTAGGTCAAGTAGCTTCCCACCTCGGGCAGCTCCTCGACCCGGCCCACCTGCTGCCATACCTTGCGCCACAGCTTGTCCCGCTCGGCGCGAGCGTAGTCCTCGGAGATGTAAGCCTCCACGCCGATGGTCATCGGTGCCGAGAGTTCCTCGGGCGCTTCGGGATTCGCGCCCTTGGCCAGATCGGTCATCACATCCTCCTGATTGCCGCGCGGAAGGATTCGTCCTTGAGGAATAGCGAAGTGTTGTCTGCGCCGAGGTGGCTCCACTTGAGGTCCAGCCCGCCGTCGACGAGCAGCGTCTGGCCGGTGATGTAGCTCGACATCTTCGAGAGCAGGAACAGGATGGCGCCGGCCTGCTCTTCGGGCCGGCCGCGGCGGCCCATTGCGATCGCCTGCCGGTCGCGATCGGGATCCTCGTCGACGTACGTGCGCGAGGCCGCCGTCTCGGTGACGCCGGGCGCGACGGCATTGACCCGAATGCCGGCCACCGCCAACTCGAGTGCCATCGTGCGGGTCATCGCCACAATCGCGGCCTTGGCCGTGCCGTAGGCGATGTGGAACGGCGCGGTGTTCATGCCGCTGATCGAGGAGATCGACACGATCGATCCCGGCTGGTGCTGCGCGACGAGCTCGCCCGCCACGGCCTGGCTCATGAAGAAGGCCGTTTCGAGGTTGTCGGCGAAGATCTTGCGCCAGTCACCGCGCGCCACCCGGGTGGACGGCATCCACGTCGACGGCTCGGCGCCGCCGGCGACATTGACCAGCCCGTACAGGTCGCCGCCGGCGCGGCGCGCGTGGTCGAGCACCGCGGCGATGCCCTCGTCGGTCGACGCGTCGGCGGCGACGGGCAGCACGGGCAGGCCCTGCTGTGCCAGCGGGGCGATGTGTTCGTCGAGGTTTTCCTTCGACCGGCTCACCGCGATCACGGTGGCCCCGGCCCGGGCGGTCATGGCCGTGACGGTCGTGCCGATGCCACCGCCACCGGCACCGGAAACCACGACGACGCGCCCGTCGAGTCCTAGGAGATCCCCGTGATCGGCCATGACCTGCTTTCCCCTGCCGCCGGGCGTCGCGCCACCCAGGGCGGGATCATTGATCTTTTGTCCGGACAAAATATCGCATTCTGTCCCTTGGAGAACACTATTCCGATCGGTGGACTTCGCTGTCAAGGTCGGTTCGCCGCGCTTTGGCGGCTATTGTCTGGACTAGGAGGAATTGATAGCGTCCAGCCAAACGGCTGACGGAAGGACCTCGGCGAGCCATGCCCATCTCAACGCAGCCATCGCGGTACCCGATGGCGCATCGCATCGACGTCGCCGAGGGCTGGGAGCTCGAACGGGTCACCGCGCCCAGCCGGCTCTTCGGAGCCAACGGTCTGCGCACCGGCCCGGACGGTCGCATCTACATCGCCCAGGTGACCGGCAGCCAGATCAGCGCGCTGGACCACCGCACCGGGGAACTGGTGACCGCCAGCCCCAAGGGCGGCGACATCGTGGCGCCCGACGACGTCGCGTTCGACGCCGCCGGCAACCTCTACGCCACCGAGGTGATGGACGGCCGGGTCAGCGTGCGCGACACCGGCGGCCGAACGCGCGTCCTGCGCGACGACGTGCCGTCGGCCAACGGGATCACCTTTTATCGGGACCGGTTGTTCATCGGTGAATGCCGTGAAGGCGGACGGCTGCTGGAATTCGACCTGGCTGGCGGGCCACCACGGGTGCTCTTGGAGAACGTGCCCTCACCGAACGCGATGGAGGTCGGCCCGGACGGGCTGCTGTACTTCCCGGTGATGGGGGCCAACGAAATCTGGCGCGTCGACCCCGACGGGGGCGAACCGCAATGCGTGGCAACCGGTCTCGGTGTGCCCGATTCGGTCAAGTTCGACGCCCAGGGCCACATCGTCTCGACGCAGGTGGCAACCGGACAGGTGCTGCGCATCGATCCGCGCAGCGGCGAACAACGCCTGATCGCCCAGCTGAACCCGGGGCTGGACAACTGCACCTTCGTCGGCGATCGGTTGTTCGTTTCCAACTTCACCGGCGAGATCACCGAGATATCGCCGGACGGCACAACGCAATCCGTACTGGCGGGCGGCCTCAACTGGCCGCTTGATCTGGCGGTGGGCCACGACGGGCAGCTCTACATCGCCGACGGCACGTACTTCTACGTCGCCCTGCCCGACGGGTCCCTGCACACCGCCGGGATGTTGTTCAGCCCCGGATACCCCGGATTCCTGCGCGGCATTGCGGCGAGCGGGCCCGGTGAGTTCGTCGTGACGACCTCCGGCGGCCAAGTCGGCCGGTATCGGCCGGAGGCCAACGAAACGGATGTGCTCGCAGACGGTTTCGACCAGCTCTACGGTGTGGCCCTGAGCCCGGGCGGTGTGGTGTTCGCCGAGCTGGGCACCGGGCGGGTGCTGTCATGGGAGTCCGGCGGCGTCGAGGTGCTGGCGACCGGGCTGCGCGACC
>NZ_LZLL01000510.1:0-5497 GCF_001669335.1 Mycobacterium sp. 1245852.3
GCCGACACGGACATCCTGGCCTACCTCGCGGAAGTCTGGCGGCTGGTGTCCCCCATTGCCGAACAGGGAGGCTTCGCCATCGACGAACTCGCCGACATCGACGAGTTCGTGCCGCGATTCCGTCAGGAGGCGCAGGCGGTCAACGCCCTCATCGCGATGCCTCCCATCATTACCGCGTGGGCTCAGGTGCAGAAATGAACGACACCATCGCGGCCCAGTACTCGACCGGCCTGTCGCGGGCAAACATCAAACGGGCGCTGATCGACGCCGGGAAGGACCTCGACGGCCTTCGACCCGCCGACCTGGCCCTGCTGGAGGACTTCCACACCATGGGCCGCATCGCCACCGCGCAGCTGGTGGACCTTACGCAGATCTCCAGCGCGAGCGCGGTGCTCGACGCCGGTAGCGGGATCGGTGGCACGGCCCGCTACCTCGCCGACCGCTATGGCTGCCGGGTCACCGCCGTTGACCTCACCGAGGAGTACTGCGAGACGAACGACTGGCTCAACCGGCTCGTCGGTCTCGACCGCCTCATCGCGGTTCGCCAGGCGGACGTCACCGAACTCCCCTTCGCCGACGACACTTTCGACGTCGCGATCAGCCAGCACGTCCAGATGAACGTGGCCGACAAGGCGCGGCTCTACGCCGAGGCGCGCCGCGTCCTCACTCCCGGTGGCCGGCTTGCGCTGTGGGACTTGACCATCGGCGACGGCCGCGCACTCGACTTCCCGTTGCCCTGGACCGACACCGCCGCCAACAGCCACCTGGTGGCCCCCGGCGAGCTGCGCACCCTGGTCACCTCCGCGGGATTGGCGGTGCAGCACTGGAACGACCTCACCGAGACCGCGAGCTCGCTCATGCAGGCGCTGCTGGCCCAGCCGCCCCAGCCGCTGGGCCTGCACGCCTTCGTCCCCGACTTCGACCGCAAGGCCGAAAACCTCACCCGGGCGCTGGCCGATGGGCGCCTGCGCGCGATCCAGGGCGTGGCAGTGGCAAAAGACCGCTGATCCCTGGCGACACGCATGGCGGGCATGGTGAAGTGGGTATCGCTTAAGCCAGTCGCCCGAGACCAGAGAGCGAGGTCCGCCGTTGAGTTCAGCGCTGGGTCTGCCGGAGGAGGTGCGTGCCTGTCTGTTCGACCTCGACGGAGTGCTCACCGACACCGCCAGTGTGCACACCAAGGCCTGGAAGGCCATGTTCGACGCCTACCTGTCCGACCGGGCCAAGCGCACCGGCGACGAATTCGTCCCCTTCGACGCGGGCGCGGACTACCGCGAATACGTGGACGGCAAGAAGCGCGAGGACGGCGTCCGGTCCTTTTTGGAAAGCCGCGACATCCAGCTGCCCGACGGCAGCCCCGACGACCCCGACGACGCCGAGACGATCTACGGCCTGGGCAACCGCAAGAACGACATGTTCCAGAAGGTGCTCAAGGAGGACGGCGTCAAGGTGTTCGATGGATCCCGCCGCTACCTAGAGGCGGTGTCGGCCGCGGGCCTGGCAATCGCGGTGGTGTCGTCAAGCGCCAACACCCGCGACGTCCTCGAGGTCACCGGCCTGGACCGGTTCGTGCAAAAGCGGGTGGACGGCGTCACCCTGCGCGAGGAACACATCGCCGGCAAGCCGGCCCCCGACTCTTACCTGCGCGGGGCGCAGCTGCTCGACGTCGACGCCGCAGCGGCGGCGGTGTTCGAAGACGCGTTGTCCGGCGTGGCGGCCGGCCGGGCCGGTAACTTCGGATTCGTGGTGGGCGTCGACCGAGTGGGCCAGGCCGAGGAACTGCGCCGCAACGGCGCCGACGTGGTGGTCACCGACCTCGCCGAGCTGCTGGGCTCATGATCACCGACGAATCGTTCCCCGTTGACCCCTGGCACGTGCGCGAGACCCAGCTCGACCTGAATCTGCTGGCCCAGTCAGAATCGCTGTTCACCCTGTCCAACGGGCACATCGGGCTGCGCGGCAACCTCGACGAGGGCGAGCCCTACGGCCTGCCGGGCACCTATCTGAACTCCTTCTACGAGATCCGGCCGCTGCCCTACGCCGAGGCCGGTTACGGCTACCCCGAAGCCGGCCAGACGCTGGTCGACGTCACCAACGGCAAGATCATCCGGCTGCTGGTCGAGGACGAGCCGTTCGACGTCCGCTACGGCGAAGTCCTATGTCACGAACGGGATCTGGACCTTCGCGCCGGAACGCTGACCCGCAGCGCGCACTGGCGCTCGCCGGCGGGCAAAGAGGTCAAGGTGGTCTCCACCCGGCTGGTGTCACTGGCCCAGCGCGGCGTCGCCGCCATCGAGTACTGCGTCGAGGCGATCGGTGAGTTCGTTCGGGTGACGGTGCAGTCGGAGCTGGTCACCAACGAGGACCAGCCGGAGACCTCCGGCGACCCCCGGGTGTCGGCCATCCTGGAGACCCCGCTCGAAGCGGTCGCGCACGAATACACCGACACTGGAGCGGTTCTCATGCACCGCACGCGCAGCAGCGCGCTGATGATGGCCGCCGGCATGGATCACGAGGTCGACGTTGAAGGGCGCGTCGAGGTCACCACCGACGCGCGCGCCGACCTGGCCCGCACCACCGTGATCTGCGGGCTGCGCAAGGGACAGAGGCTGCGCGTCGTCAAGTACCTGGCGTACGGATGGTCGAGCATGCGCTCGCGCCCGGCGCTGCGCGACCAGGTCGCCGCCGCGCTGCACAGCGCCCGCTACACCAGCTGGCAGGGACTGTTGGATGCGCAGCGCGAGTATCTGGACAACTTCTGGGACTGCGCCGACGTCGAGGTCGAGGGCGACCCCGAATCCCAGCAGGCCGTGCGATTTGGGCTGTTCCACCTGCTGCAGGCCAGCGCCCGCGCCGAACGCCGCGCGATCGCCGCCAAGGGTCTCACCGGAACCGGCTATGACGGCCACGCCTTCTGGGACACCGAGGGGTACGTGCTGCCGGTGCTCAGCTACACCGCGCCACACACCGTGGCCGACGCGCTGCGCTGGCGCGCCTCGACCCTGGATCTGGCCAAGGAGCGGGCGGCCGAACTGGGCTTGGAGGGCGCCGCGTTCCCCTGGCGGACCATCCGCGGGCAGGAGTGTTCGGCCTACTGGCCGGCCGGCACGGCGGCCTGGCACATCAACGCCGACATCGCGATGGCCTTCGAGCGCTACCGCATCGTCACCGGCGACGACGACCTGGAGGCCGATTGCGGGCTGGAGGTGCTGGTCGAGACCGCCCGGCTGTGGCTCTCGCTCGGCCACCACGACCGGCACGGCGTCTGGCACCTCGACGGCGTCACCGGCCCCGACGAGTACACGGCGATCGTGCGCGACAACGTCTTCACCAACCTGATGGCCGCGCACAATCTGCGCGTCGCCGCCGACGCCTGCAACCGCCACCCCGATGTGGCCAAGGCGCTGGGGGTCACCAACGAGGAGATGGCGGCGTGGCGCGATGCGGCCGGCGCCGCCAACATTCCGTACGACGAGGGGCTGGGAGTCCATCAGCAGTGTGAAGGATTCACCACCCTCGCGGAGTGGGACTTCAAGGAGAACCACGCCTACCCGTTGCTGCTGCACGACCCGTACGTGCGCCTGTACCCCGCGCAGGTGATCAAGCAGGCCGACTTGGTCCTGGCGATGCACTGGCAGAGCCACGCGTTCACGCCCGAGCAGAAGGCGCGCAACGTCGACTATTACGAGCCGCGCATGGTCCGCGACTCGTCACTGTCGGCGTGCACGCAGGCGGTGATGTGCGCCGAGGTGGGGCACCTCGAGCTCGCGCACGACTACGCTTACGAGGCCGCCCTGATCGACCTGCGCGATCTGCACCACAACACCCGCGACGGTCTGCACATGGCCTCATTGGCCGGCGCCTGGACGGCGCTGGTGTCCGGCTTCGGCGGCCTACGCGACGACGAGGGCGTTTTGTCGCTGGATCCTCAACTGCCCGATGGCATTTCGCGGCTACGGTTCCGGCTGCGCTGGCGCGACTTCCGGGTCACGGTCGACGTCAACCACGCCGAGGTCACCTACACGCTGCGCGACGGGCCCGGCGGCGAGCTGACCATCCGGCACGCCGGCGAGGACCTCGAGCTGAGCACCGAATCCGCGACGACGGTCGCGGTGCATCCCCGCAAGCCGCTACTGCCGCCGCCGCAGCAGCCCGCCGGCCGCGAACCGCTGCACCGGCGATCCCTGATCGCGGAATCGGTGCAGGCTCACTGAGCATCGGCGGGCGCGAGGATGCGTTGCACCTCCGCGCCGGCCGCTGCGCGTATCTCGGCATCCGTCAGCTCCTCAATCCCGGTGGCGGACCGCAGGATCGGGGCGAACAGGCGCCAACCGAACTGCAGCGCAAGGGCATTGGCGACCGCGAGCCGGGCCTTGACGTCGTCATCGTAGAGCGGCCGCACCCCGTCGAGCAGCGTCGCGATGTTGGGAAAGCGCTTCTGTAGCTGGCCGGCCGGATAGCCGTCCAGCACGGTGCGCGCCATCACCCGCATCTGGCGATCAAGGGAACTCTCCAGCACGGCCGCGGGCGCATCGGTGCCCAGCAGGGCGCTCAGGTTGGCGCCCAGGTGGTCGAGCACGGCGCCGACCAATTGCTCCTTGGTGCCGAAGTGGCGGAACACCAGTCCGTGGTTGACGTTGGAGCGCGCGGCGATGTCGCGGATGGACGTCGCGGCCGGACCGCGCTCGGCGAACAGGTCGGTGGCGGCTTCCAGGATCGCCGCGGCCACCTCCGCGCGCCCGGTGGGCACCTTCCCGCGGCCGGTTGCGGAAGTTGTAGTCATTTGACTACACTACCAAATGTAGTCAGTTGACTACACCCGTTTTGACTCAAGGAACACGAAATGACAGGTCAGATAACCGTCACCAAGCTGGGCAGTCGCATCGGCGCCCGGGTGGACGGGGTTCGCCTCGGCGGCGACCTCGACCAGGACGCGGTCGAGACGATCCGCCGGGCGCTGTTGACCCACAAGGTGATCTTCTTCCGTCACCAGCACCACCTCGACGACTCCGAGCAGCTCGCGTTCGCCGGTCTGCTGGGCACGCCGATCGGCCACCCGGCCGCGTCGGCCCTGGCCGCCAAGCACCTCCCGGTGATCACACCGATCGACTCGGAGTACGGCAAGGCGAACCGCTGGCACACCGACGTGACGTTCGCCGCCAACTACCCCTCGGCGTCGATCCTGCGTGCGGTCACGCTGCCGGCCTACGGGGGCTCGACGCTGTGGGCCTCGACCGTGGCGGCCTACCAGCACCTGCCCGAACCGCTCAAATGCCTGGTGGAAAACCTCTGGGCGCTGCACACCAACCGGTACGACTACGTGAGCGTCGAAGCGATGAGCGAGGAGCAGCGGGCGTTTCGGCAGGCTTTCGAAAAGCCCGACTTCCGCACCGAGCATCCGGTGGTGCGGGTGCACCCCGAGACCGGCGAACGCACCCTGGTGGCCGGTGACTTCGTGCGCGGCTTCGTCGGCCTGGACAGCCACGAGTCAACCGCC
>NZ_LZLL01000511.1:0-3556 GCF_001669335.1 Mycobacterium sp. 1245852.3
TCCTGCCGGGCACCTGGGCGCGCTACGCCTCCGACGGCAAGGGCGACGGCTGCGGGGGTGCGAACGGCTGCGGCGGCGCGACCGGCTGTGGCGCCCCGAACGGCGGGGGCGGCGCACCGAACGGCGGCGGCGCACCCACGGCCGGTGAGCTCTGCGAGCTGATGCAGATCACCGTGCACCCGGGAACCTGGGCCGGCGCCTGCGCAGGCGTGGGCGTCATCCACGGGAACATCGGCTGGGGACTGCCCAGCGCCGGGCTGCTCAGGTCGATCAACGGGACACGGGCCAGCGGGTCGTCCAGCGGCAGGCCGTTGACGTTCATCGGCAGGTTGGGCCCGAGCCCTTCGGGGTGCTCGAGGTGTGCGTCGCCCAGCGGCGGCGGCGGCCCGGTCATCGGCGGCAGGTCGACGGGCACGACGCCCGTGGCGTAGGCCGCCGCCCAGCCCAACACGTTCTGCGCGTAGGGCATCGAGTTGTTGTAGCGCAGGATCGCGGTCAACACCTGCGACTGATCACGCAGGTTGAGCCCGCCGCTGCACAGGTATCGGGCGGCCGCCAGCGTCGCGTCGAAGATGTTCTGCGGATCCGCCACGCCGTCGCCCTTGCCGTCGGAGGCGTAGCGCGCCCAGGTGCCCGGCAGGAACTGCATGGGCCCCATCGCGCGGGCATAGGTGACGCGGTTTCCGGCGCTGCTCTGGATGATCGTTTCGTTGCCGGGCAGCGTGCCGTCCAGGGACGGGCCGTAGATCGGGCTGATCGCGGTGCCGCGGGCGTCCACCGCGCCGCCGCCCGCGTGTCCCGACTCGATGCGCCCGATGCCGGCCAACAGGTTCCAGCTGACGCCACAGCCCGGGGCGGCGACGGCCATCTTCTGCTCCGCGCTGCGGTAGGCGGCCAGCGCGATGCTCGGAATGCCAAGGGCTCCAGGCGCATTCACGATCATCGCCGGCGGCGGAGCCGACAAGGCTGGCTCGGCGACGTGAAAGAGCGTGGGGCCGCGGTCGATTGAGACGACGGCGGGGCCGGTGAGGTCGGGGAAGGTCGGGGACACCGCGGCCACCGGGGTGACGGCGGCGTGCACCGGGGGCATTCGCATGGGAAGCGATGGAGCCGTTGCGCTGACCGCCCCCGCGAAGACCAATGGAGTAATCATTGCCACGCCGAAAATCGGCTTGCGCGTGTTCCGAAGTGCTCGCTGCCGCACAGTCGCGGCGGCGGGGCTTTCACCCCGGCTTCCCCCTATGCGCACTCGACCGTCCTAGTTATGTGAGCTGGGTCCACTTTCTGTTAGCTCGGTGAACCAGATCACCATACATAACTCTTGTGACACGAGTGGCGCAATGGTGCAAACGGTTCTCACCTGGATTTCTTAGCCGTTCGCTCCAATCCGTCGCCGCCCTGAACCGGGTCGGCATCCGCGGCGTCCGGCTGCAGATTTGCCAGCAGTTCGCGCAGGTCATCGAGCTCGTGGCGCAGGTATTCGCGCGTCACCACCTCGCCCACGGCCAGCCGCACCGCGGCCAGTTCGCGGGCCAGGTATTCGGTGTCGGCCTTGGTCTGCGCCGCGCGACGGCGGTCGTCCTCGAGCGCCACGCGGTCCCGGTTCTCCTGGCGGTTCTGGGCCAGCAGGATCAGCGGTGCCGCGTAGGCCGCCTGGGTGGAGAAGGCCAGGTTCAACAGGATGAACGGGTAGGGATCCCAGCGCAGCCCCACCGCGAACAGGTTCAGCGCGATCCACACGAAAACCACGATCGTCTGCAGCAGCAAATACCGGCCGGTGCCGAAGAAGCGGGCGATCGACTCGGTGAACTGTCCGACGGTTTCGGGATCCAGCCGCGGCGAGTACCTGCGCGATGTCCGCGGGGTGTAGAGCCCCCGCGGAGCCGTGGACTTGCTCACGCGGATCCTCCCAGTCCTTCGAGACGGCCGGCGGTGTCGAGGTCCTGCATGTCCACCCGCCAGTCGTGCGGCAGCAGGTGATCGAGCAGGTCGTCGACGGTGACCGCGCCCACCAGGTGGTTCTGGTCGTCGACCACGGGCCCGCACACCAGGTTGTAGGCGGCGAGGTAGCGGGTCACCGCGACCAGCGGTGTCTCCGGCGTCAGCGTCAGCAGGTCGCTGTCGACGATCCCGCCGACCAGCTCGGCCGGCGGCTCGCGCAGCAGCCGCTGCAGCGCCACACATCCCAGGTAGCGCCCGGTCGGGGTGGCCGTGGGCGGACGCACCACGAACACCATGGACGACAGCGCGGCGGACAGGTCGGGATCGCGGACGCGGGCCAGCGCCTCGGCGACCGCGGTGTCCGGGGTCAGCACCACCGGGTTCGACGTCATCAGTCCGCCGGCGGTGTCGGGTGAGTGGGTGAGCAGCCGTCGCACCGTGGCGGAATCCCCGGGATCCATCCGGGTCAGCAGCATTTCGGCGTCGGTCGGATTCAGCACGCCCAGCAGGTCGGCGGCGTCGTCGGGATCCATCTCCTCGAGCACGTCGGCGGATCGCTCGGTGCCCAGCTGCGACAGCACGTCGGCCTGATCCACCTCGGGCAGCTCCTGCAGGATGTCGGCCAGCCGGTCGTCGTTGAGCGCCTTGAGCACCTCGTAGCGGCGCTTGGCCGGCAGCCCGCGGATGGCGTCGGCGACGTCGACCGGTTTGCGGCCCTCGAACTGATCCAGCAGCTGAGCCACGCCCTGGCCCGGCAGCGCCAGGGCCGACGGGGTCAAGCCCTGCACGTTGTGCCAGTCGACGACGTGCACCGGGCCACGCCGCCCCAGCCGGCGCTGGCTGCGCACGGCGACCCGGCTCACCATCCAGTCCCGGGTTCGGGTCTGCTCGATGCCCAGATCGGTGACCACCACGTCCAGCCCCGCCAGCTCGGGCAGTTCGGGGTCGTTGACCTTGACGGCGGTGTCGAGCACCTGGCCGATCGCCAGCACCTCGCCGGGTCGCTGCTCGAAATGGCGCAAGGACACGTTGCCGGTGCTCAGCGTCACCGCGTTGGGCTCGATGGAGGCGACCCGCAGGATCGGGATGAAGATGCTGCGCCGTGTGGCCAGGTCGACGACCAACCCCAGGACGCGCGGTTGCTGGCGCACGATGCTGATGCTGATGACGACATCGCGCACCCGGCCGACGGATTCCCCGAGCGGGCCCAGCACCAACATGCGCGACAGCCGCGCGACGTACACCCTATTGACCGATCCCATGGAAGTAGAGCCTAGGCAGCCGCGGGTCCGATAGCAGACAGCCCGGCTCCGGCGCGCTGGCGCTAATGCGTGCGTATCGCGAAGAGCACGACCACAAAAGTGACGAGGAGCATGGCGATTCCGATGACGATGCCGGCGACCGCCAGGCCGAAGCCGTCCTGACGGGTCCGCTTGATCTGATCCAGCGCGATCGCGCCCAGCACCATGGCCACGATCGAGCCTACGCAGCACAGCAGGCCGGTGAAGGAGGCGATGAGCGACGCGATCGCCAGCGGGTTCGTCCCGGGCTGCGCCGCCGCAGGTCCATAGCCTCCCTGGTAATCCGGCGTCGGATAGTAGCCGCCCGGATATGC
>NZ_LZLL01000512.1:0-12927 GCF_001669335.1 Mycobacterium sp. 1245852.3
TTGGAGTTCCCGGTTGCGAACGCGTGCACGAAGACATCCGTCACCTTCTCGCCAACCGTTGCGAGTGTGTCCCCGCCACCCACCTCGAGCATGTCGGTGTCTTTCAAATACATGTCCGCGACCATCGGCTTCGCGGCGGCAGGGGTGTCGACCTGGGACGGGGTCTTCTTGGCCGACCCCAACTGGTACGTGCCTGGCATGCCGAAGGGCGGGCTGTTGCCGGCGCCGAACGCAGCGGTCACCCAGGGTGACGCCGCGCTGACATATGGGCTGCCGATCGCGATCGTCGTGGTCAAAGACCTCAACATCTCGGTGCAATGGAGTGGCCAGGACCAAGCGTCGTTGAGCGGCAATGGCTTTGTCGGTCCGTTCTCGCTGGCGGGTGCCTCGAGCACCACGTCCGATGGGACGTGGACCTATTCGCGACCGGGCATGCAAGTGGTCGCGCTGTTGTGCAGCCACCTGCCGGTCCTCCCGCCGGCGGACGCGCCCGATCTCGTGCAGCCGCCGACGGCTGTCGGACCGCAAAGCACCTCCGCGGATGGTTCGGGCCGCGCCAGATGATCGGATATGGCCTGATGCGTGGGACGTCGGAGGTGGGCGTCAGCTGCGGAAGCACCCGAATGGCTTGCCGCACGGCCGCGGCGTCGGCTCCCGATGGTCGAGCCGCGGTCGTAGACAACGGAATGCGCTGCAGCACGGCTGGATTGAGCCTCGCCACCGGCGCCACGGTCGTCGCCGGTGGTGTCGACACCGCCGGTACGGCGTTCTCCGTAGCGGCGGCCACCAGCGCCGGATTCAACTCATGAAGATAGGTCAGGTTCTGGACCGGGGCATCCTGCTGCTCCGCCGGCTTGATCGTCCATAGATAAGGATTGACGGCCCGCTGCAGCTGCAACTGCGGGCCGCTGCTCTGCGGCGGGGCAGCGGTTTGCGCCTGCGTCGAGTCGAATGTGGACCAATAGGTCGAATCCGGCAGCACCCAGTCGTCTGGCACACAGGCGAACTCGGGCGTGACGCCGGCAGGGCTGAGCATCGTTTGAGCCATTGCGATTTCGGAGTTGATGCGGGTCCAAGCATCGCTCCCGACCGGGGCGGTCGGCCGGGCCGCGGTCACGGCGAGCCGATAGATCTGGCTCGCCGTGCCGTAGTAGAGATCCTGGCCGTGCACGGAATATTGGGACGGTGACATCAGGTAGGGCGCATCGAAATTCGGCACCAGGAAGGCGGCCATCCGGGTGGGGTTTACCACGCCGCCCTGCACGATGTCGTCCGGTGTCGGCAACGCGAACGGCAGAAAGACCAACGAGACGTTGGAGTTCCCGGTTGCGAACGCGTGCACGAAGACATCCGTCACCTTCTCGCCAACCGTTGCGAGTGTGTCCCCGCCGGCCATGACGATCAGCTCCCCGCTGCCGGTGTGGCTCCGGCCCCCGCCATCGCCTCCGGTGAGTTCTCCGAAGTTGGCTTCGGCAGTGTGGGGTCGTCCATCAGCGGGGCCGCGGGCTGAATCTGCCCGATCCAGCCGGCGATCTGCGATCCCAGCAGTTCCAACGTCCCGCCCTTCTTGCCATCGGACGTGAACGTGAAACTGGAACTGGTCTGCTGCGATCCGAAGGCACCGGAGGACTGCTGATCCTGGTGCTGGGCCGAACCCTTCATGAAGAGATAGCCCCCCGACACCGCGACCGAGTTCGAACTCGACTGTCCCGAGCCCTGACTCGCCTGCGCGGCCTGACTGAAACTGCTGCCGAAGTCACCCCAGTCGTCGCAGGTGATCTTGACGTTGCGAATAATGAGGAACCCCTTAGGAAGCATCGGCAGGATCGCGGGACACTTATCGCCGATCTGATTGGCAACCGTCCCGTCGCTGATGCTGTTGGCGCGCTGACCTACCAGATACCAGCCCTTGAGGTTGAAGATGTCACCGAGGAACCAGGGACGCTCGATTGTCGCGATGAAGTACTCCAACGAAACGGAAGCGGAGCTCGAACTATCCTGGTGGGTCGTCCAATTGAACTGGTTTGCGTTATTGGCGAATGCGTTGGACGCATCGGCGTGGCTGCCACTGGCGGAGGCGCTGTAGATGCCGACGTCGAACCCGCCGCTGCCACTGTTCGATTGTGACTGCTGCCGCTGCCAGTTGCTCGCGAAGGAACCCGTCCCGGAGTTCGTTCTCGCATCGTGCGCCTCGCTTGTCCCCGTGATCTTTTGGACGCCGAAGGATTCATCCGTGTAGTCCCACCAGGACATCGGGCTGATGTACGACCAGGGAAGATTGGCGGAGATTCCGCCGGCCAGCTGCACCTGAAACGCGTCATACAGTTGGCGCGCCAATGCGGCCAGCGCCGTGACCGCGCTCTCGCCTTGCGTCGCAATCGTATCCAGAGCGTCCTGCACCTGCTGGCGACCCATGCTGTTGAAATCGTTCAGCGCCTGGGTGACCTTGTTCGCATAGCTGCTCGCCACGATCGGCCACTCCTGCCCCGCGATCGGATCGGCCATGGCCTGCGCATAGGCACTCGCCTGCGCGGCGATTGCGTCGGTCCAGGCCTGTTGGTTGCGCCGGAACTGCGCGTAGAGCGGCGTGTAGCCGACGCGGTTGCCGTTGGCGTCCTTGATGTAGAGCAGGTCCTGCGCCGCGGCGATCTTGTCGAGGACCGCTTGCGCCGGGGTCGACTTGTCCATCGGCTGCATGCCCTGCACCACGGTGAAGTACTCAACACTGACATTTCGATCGGGCCAGGCAGTTGCGACGCCGTTCTGCGTCACTTCCAGCATCTGGTCGACGAGCTTCGAGGTAAAGAAGGCCGCCTGAATGGACGCCTCCAGCTGCGGGTCGGGCTTGGCCGGCGGCGGATAGACGGATCCCGGCGGGCCCGGCGGCGGAGTCGAGGAGGCTGCTTGGGCGGGCGCGGAGAATGCGCCGTCATTGCTGAATTGGCTCGAAGAATCTCCCCCGGCCGGCGTCCATGGATTGGCGAACATCTTGGGGTCGATCGGATATCCGGTCGGCATGTGCATGTAGATCGCCGATCCCAGCGGCTTCCCGTCGGGGCCGATCTGGCTTGCAGCGACCTGGTTTTCGATCTGATCCAGTGCGTCGAGCAACGCTTTCGTAATGCAGCCGACACTGCTGAGCTGCGAAACTCCGTCTGGCATGGGACTCTCCTCGTGATGCCTGAGCGTTGCGTAACGCCCTGTTGCCGCCCCGATGGGCGCTACCGGTTATGCAACTCTCACCTGCCCGCGACGGGCACGCGTAGTCGACTACTCGATCCCGCGCTCACTCGCTCACTTTCGGTCCGCCCGTTCTTGATTCAGGTCTCCGCGGTGGGTTCAGCCAATGGCACACGCCGCGCCGCCCGTCCCGAGACCACCTGGGTGAACGTGACGGGACGTGGCGGCGCGGCATCAAGAGCCGGCGGTTGTGTGTCACGGAATCGTTTTGTTGGACTTCCAATCCGCGATCAACTCGTTGGATGCTTCGAAGTGCATGCCGTCAGGCGTGGGAAAGGCGGCGCCCCAGAAGAATCGCTCCGCTTGCATGAACGGCGCGAGGTCGACCAGGCCCTGCTGCACCGTGGTCGACCCGCGCGGCGTGAGCTGCCCGCCGATGGTGATGTCGATGGCCGTGCCCCACGAGTGGTTGGAGAAGTTCGTCGTCGAACCGCGCACATGACGCACGCAGAGCATGCCCGCAGTCCCCAGCAGAAGATAGAGGTCGGGCCGGGCCGATTTGACCGCCGCGAAGACGCGGGTGAGCGCGTCGACCGCCGGCACCAAGCCGGTCACCCGAAACGGTCCAACGCTGGCGGTTTTCAGTAACTTCTGCAGCGCCGGCGATGCCGGCCCACAGCTGTCTTGCGGGGTGCCGGGGACTCCGAGCGCCGACAACATCGTCGCCTGCGACGCGGCGCTGACGCCGGAATTGATTCCGCTCGGGATGGGGACCATTTGCTTGTAGTCGACGTTGACCGACGGGTCGTCGCCGGTGGCAGCCGAGCCGTTATCGGTAGGGGTTTCAACGGTGTTCGACGCGTTCCCACTGGAGTCACCGTTCGATGTGTCCGTCGTATCCGACGTGTCGGCGCTGTCGTCGCCGTTCGATGTGTCCGTCGTATCCGACGTGTCGACGCTGTCGTCACCGTTCGATGCGTCCGAAGTGTCCGCGGTGTCTGACGTATCAGCCGTTGATGTATCGCTGGCGTCCGAAGTGTCCGCGCCGTCGTCGTCGGTCTCTGCGGTATCGGCCGGCGACGTGTCGTTGGTGTCGGCGCTATCGTCGCTACCAGGATCGGTCATGACGTCGGTCGAGCCGCTGTCAGCATCTTGAGACATTTGTGTTCTCCCTTCGAGGTTCGGCTCGATCCACCGGAAGTCAACGTCATGATCACCGGCTTCAGCCGAAGACGATCGTTTCAGCGGGTGACGTCGTCATCACGCGTAGTGCACTACTCGTCGTCCCGGGCGCTGATAAGGGCGTCGACACCAACTCGGGAGTGCGCCATCCGCGAACGGCCGGTCCGCGGATTCGAGTAGTCGACTACGCGCGTCACACCTCCCCCTGCAGTTGATGATTCACGAGTAAGCGACTACTGGAGGAGCAGGAGCATGTGTCAGACACCGCCGCGACCATGGCGAGATTTCGTGCGCCCCTGGCGCGTGGCGCTGATGGCGGGCGCCAGTGGACTCATCCTGGCGGGCGTCGCAACGAGCGGCCACGTGACCGCCTTGACGTTGATCGCCCTGGGCTGCGTCGTGGTGGTGACCGCGGGAGTGATGCCCGCCATCACTCAGCTCGAGTACGGCATTCCGTCGCTGTTCAAAGTCGTTGTCGCGGTGGCTAATCGGGGCGAGGAGCTGCGTCGCGAATTCAGCGAGCAACGCCCTCAACTGCAGGTGACCGCCAATCTGTTGTGCGACGACCCTGCGATGGCTAATGACCTGCTCAGCGCCGCCATCGCAGAGGCGACCAAACGCTGGCGCGGGCCAGTCAGCGCGGCCGCGGACGTATACGCGCTGTGTTGGTTCGTCCACCGGCTGACGGCATACAGTCGGCTCACCGGCAGCCCACCGCCCGACACGGTCCCCGCCGCCAACCGGGCGTTGGGGCGACTGTCGCAGACTCAGCGGATCATCCTGGTCCTGGCCACATACGCCGACCTGTCGGTCGAAGACATCGCCGACATGGTGCACCTACCGCCGGTAGAGGTGGACGCGTACATTGCGCAGGCCGATGCGGCGCTGGCCGCCGCAGACGTTCCGGGCGGGGACCGCTGATGCCAAACCCCGCCCTGTACGAGGCGTTGGAAAGCGCCGCCCGAGAACGCATCGGCAGCCATCCGCTGAACGTGGACCGGGCCGTGCGAATCGGCCTGCGCCAGCTGAGGATGCGGATGCTCATCACGTACGCGACTGGGCTGGCCGCCGCATCGGTAGTGGCGATTACCGCGGTCGCCACGCATTTCGCGCTCACGGCGCCTGCGCATCTCAGTGCCGGCCCCGTGCCCACGATCGCCTCTACCAGTGAAACGCCGAGCACCACAGCCACTTCCACGACTACCGAGACACCGAGCACCACAACCAATCCCACGACTG
The DNA here is from genome assembly GCF_001669335.1 of Mycobacterium sp. 1245852.3. Taxonomy (NCBI): domain Bacteria; kingdom Bacillati; phylum Actinomycetota; class Actinomycetes; order Mycobacteriales; family Mycobacteriaceae; genus Mycobacterium; species Mycobacterium sp. 1245852.3. The sequence continues at coordinate 5,602 of NZ_LZLL01000512.1, forward strand.
CCGAAACGCAGAGCACCCCAACCGATCCCACGACGCCCTCCAGCACCACCGGTGTGAAGCCGCAGACCCTGGCGGCGATCACCGTTGCGCCCCGCGAGGTCACTTTGGCTCAAGGATCCACACAACAGCTGAGGGCCACCGGGACTTACACCGATGGGTCCGCCCACGACATCACCAATGACGTCGACTGGACCACTGATGACCCTGCAGTCGCAGCGGTCGGTCGCGACGGGCTTGTCACCGCTGTGGCTGGTGGTCCTGGCCGCCCGCAGAGCAGAACTGCAATACGGGCAACCATCGCCGAACGCTCGGCCTCAGTAGCGATCATCGTCATGCCCCATGACCTGACCGGAATCAGCATCCAACCCCCGACCATCCAGAGTTGCGCAGGCTCGTACACCCTTGTCGCGGCGGGCACCTACTCCGATGGCACTGCTGCCGACCTCACAGACGTCCAATGGACCAGTGACAACAGCGATTTCGCGTCGGTCACCCAGCGAGGACAGTTGACCGTCAAAACTCCTCGCCCTAACCCGACGCTCAGAGCAATACCGCGAAACCTGCGTGCCGTCATCACCGCGACGGCCTCGGGGCAGACGGCTCGGGCGGTTGTCGAGTGCGTCCGGTCGGAATCGTCGACGTCCAACACTCCGCCAACGTCGTCGGCCACTCCGACCACGCCCCCCGCGGCGTCGCCGACCCGAGTTCCGACGACCCCGTCCAGCGCCGCCAGCGTGCCCCTTCGCTAGCCGTCGCGCCGAAGGCTAAGGGCGGAAGTAGTGCCAACGGTCGCGTTCAGTCGACGCGCGGCGGCCGGATGTCGTTGGGATCGTTGGGGTCCGGCTCGCCGAACCAGCGCGACGGCTCGTGCATGCCGTACGCGTCGTGCCAGTCCCACCACTCGTAGGGGGCGCTCTGCGGGTAGCCCTCCGGTGAATCCTCCCAGTTTTCCTGGCGTCCCAACGCGGTCATGTCGAGGAAGCTCCACGTGGTTCCGAGCGCCTCGTCGCCGCGATTGTTGATGAAGTAGGTACGGAACACCCGGTCGCCGACACGGATGAAGGCGTTAGTGCCGTGCCATTCGTCCACGCCGAAATCGCTGTCGAATCCATCGGTGATGGTGTACCACGGCATCTTCCAGCCCATCCGCGCCTTGAGTCGCTCGATGTCGGCCTGCGGTGCGCGCGAAACGAACACCAGCGTGGTGTCGCGGGCGTTGAGGTGGGCCAGGTTGCCGACATGGTCGGCGATCATCGAGCAGCCCCGGCAGGCGTGGTCGGGCCAGCCATGGATGTCGGGCCCGTAGAACGCGCGATAGACGACGAGTTGTCGCCTGCCGTGGAATAGGCCCAACAGGTCGACCCTGCCCTCGGGTCCGTCGAATTCGTAGGCGGAGTCGACGGCCGTCCACGGCATCCGGCGCCGCATGGCCGCGAGGGCGTCACGGGCCCGGGTGAGTTCCTTCTCCTTGGCCAGCAGTTCCTGATGCGCGCTCGCCCACTGCTCGGCCGACACGATCGGCGGTGTGTTCATCGCTGTCTGCCTTTCGTCTCCAGGGCTCTCAGGCAAGCGGCGACAGGCCGGCGGCGGTGAGCAGGTACGCGTCATGGTCGGTGGCCGCGCCGGTGGCGATCTCGAGCACCGACTTGCCGACCTGTTCGGCCGTGAGGGCGGGCCCGGCGGCCTGCACGAAGGAATCGACGTCGACACCTTGCCGCTCGGCGTAGGCCGCGACGGCGGCGGCGCCCAGGTCGGTGGCCGGCGTCAACCGCGGCAGCACGGCGGTGAAACCGATCCCTAGGCCCGCGCGTTGCGATTCGGCGGCGGCGTAGCTGGTGATGAACCTGACGGTAGCCTTCGCGCCGGCATAGCCGCCAGACAACGGTGATCCGTTCACCGCGGCGCCGCTGGACATCACGATCACCGAACTGCCCCCCGCCAGCGGCCGGCGCACCGCGCGGCTAACCCAGTGGAACGCCTGCGCGACGTCGGTGTTCCAGTTCACGCTGAACGTCTCCCAGGTCTGCTCCTGCAACGGCGCCATCGGCGGCGTCGCCCCGGCGCACAGCACCAGTGTGCGCGGCCGGTATTCGTCGATCAGCCGGTCGGCCGTGGCCGGGTCGGCGGCGTCAGCCACCACCGGGGTGAAGGCGTCGCCGAGCTGGGTGCGCACCTCATCGAGTTGTGATCGGGTGCGCGCGACGCCGGCGACCCGTGCGCCGGCCGCGACCAACGCGGAGGCGATGGCGCGGCCGAATCCGCGGCCCGCGCCGGTCACGATGGCGGTGGTGTCGGCGAGGCCGTCGGTATGGGCGGTGCGGGACTGGTTCATCGTCGTTCTCTCTCTGCGGTGGGTGCTGCGGCCGTGGCCGCGTCGTCACCAATTCAGATACGGCGTGACGGCCGGATTCATCGCGTGCGGCCCGATGAATTTCGGCGGCCCGATGTCTCTAAGGGAGTAGGTTCTTCACCCACCGGAAGGAGAGGCTCGTGCCGGCGCAGGAGGATTTCGTCGAACAGGCGGCGCCTTTTCGTGCCGAGCTGATCGCGCACTGCTACCGCATGCTGGGTTCGGTGCACGACGCGGAAGACCTGGTCCAGGAGACATATCTGCGGGGCTGGCGCGGCTATCGGGCGTTCGAGGAACGCGCGGCATTGAAGACGTGGCTGTACCGCATCGCCACCAACGCCTGCCTGCGAGCGCTGGAGAACCGCGCCCGGCGCGTGCTGCCGATGGGGGTCGGCGACGGATCGGTCGACCCGGACGCCGATTTCGACGCGAAGGCCGGCGCGCACGCCTGGCTCGAGCCGATCCCCGACGCGATGATGTTCAAGAGCCCGGAAGACGATCTGACCGCAAAGCAGAGCGTGCGGCTGGCCGTGATGACCGCCCTTCAAGAGCTTCCGGCGCGGCAGCGCGCCGTGCTGATTCTGCGCGACGTCGTACAGTTCAGCGCCGCCGAGGTTGCCGAGCTCCTCGAGACCACGCCCGCGGCGGTCAACAGTTCGCTGCAGCGCGCCCGGACCCACCTCGCCGAACTCTCGCCCGCCGAGGAGACCGTGTCCGAGCCCGACGATGCCGAGCGCCGCGAATTGCTCGACCGGTATTGCGCCGCATTCGAAAACGCGGACATGGCCGCGCTGACGGCGCTGCTGCAAGCGGACGTCAAGCTCGAAATGCCGCCTATGCCAGTGTGGTTCACCGGCCGCGACGCCGTGCTGCGGTTCCTCGCCGGACGCGCCCTGGCCCCGCCCGGCGACGTTGTGATGATCCCGACAGCCGCGAATGCGCAACCTGCCGTCGCCGAATACCGGCGTGGCGCCGATCAGACGATGCGGGCCCATTCGATTCACGTCTTGACCACCGGCGTTACCGGCGTCGCGAGCATCACCGTCTTCCTCGACGCCGGGTTGTTCCCCACGTTTGGTTTGGCGGCAACCCGGTAACCTCTGAGCAGGGACGCAATCGCACCCCTTGCTCTCTAAGGGAGGCCCGACCTGCATCGGCTCGCATCGGCTCGCGTCGTCTGCGGTGTCCTCGCACGGTTTTACCTTCCCGGCCCACGTGTGGACAGGTCCTCCACCCGTCAGGATCATTAGGCGCGGTAGACGTAGTTGAAGGGTGACGAGTGAAGATTCCCGGCGTTTCCAGCGTCGTCGCCGGCGTAGCCGGCGGAGCCGCGCAGGTGGTGCGGGCCGGAGTGTCCACCGCGGCGGGCGCCGCGGGCACGCTGCAGACGTTGGCCAGTCCGGTGACCGACCTCGCCGGCCCGGTCATTCAGGCGGTTGCCCAAACGACGGGCCGCGCGATCGGACTGGACGGTTCGTCCGGCGGCTCCCCCACCGCGATCCTGCCGCCGGTGCGCTGGCACAGCGGGCACCGGGTGCACCTGGATCTGGATCCGCTGCTGCCCTTCCCGCGTTGGCACGAGTACGCGCCGGCCGTGGAGGAGCCGGTGCGCCGGATCCCGGGTGTGGCCAAGGCGCATGTCGAAGGCTCGCTGGGCCGGTTGGTGGTGGAGCTGTCCGACGACGCGGACGGCGACGCCGTGCTGGACGAGGTGCGCGCGACGGTCTCCTCGATCGCCTCGGACATCACCTGGTCGAAGTCGGAGTCACCGCCGCTGTCCGCGCCGTTCGCCGACCCGGGCAACCCGCTGGCGATTCTGGTGCCCCTGACCGCGGCGGCCATGGATGTCGTCGCGATGGGCGCCGCCGTCACCGGATGGGTGACCCGGTTGCCGGCCGCGCCGCAGACCACCCGGGCCGCGGCCGCGCTCATCAACCATCAGCCGCGGATGGTCTCGATCCTGGAGGCGCGGCTGGGCCGGGTCGGCACCGACATCGCGCTGGCCGCGACCACGGCGGCCGCCCACGGTCTGACGCAATCGTTCGGCACACCGCTGCTCGATCTGACGCAACGCACCCTGCAGGTCTCCGAGGCGTCGGCGCACCGCCGCGTGTGGCGTGACCGCGAGCCACAGCTGGCCTCCCCCGACCGGCCGCAGGCTCCGGTGGTCCCCGTCATCTCCTCGGCCAAGTCGGAGCTGCCGCGGCACAGCTGGGCCGCGGCGGCCGCCGGTGAGGCCTCCCACGTCGTGGTCGGCGGCACCATCGACGCGGCGATGGACAAGGCGAAAGGCTCGATGGCCGGGCCGGTGGAAAGTTACGTCGATTCGGCGGCCAACGGCTCGCTGATCGCCGCCGTCAGTGCGCTGGTCGCCGGCGGCGGCACCGAGGATGCGGCCGCGGCCATCGAGGCCGGGGTGCCCAGGGCTGCGCACATGGGCCGCCAGGCGTTCGCGGCGATATTGGGCCGCGGGCTCGCCAATTCCGGGCAACTGGTCCTCGACCCGGGCGCGCTGCGCCGCCTGGACCGGGTGAAGGTCGTCGTCATCGACGGCGCCGCGCTGCGCGGCGATCATCGCGCGGTCTTACGGGTCCGCGGGGACGCTCCCGGCTGGGACGACGACCGGGTCTACGAGGTGGCCGACGCGCTGCTGCACGGCGAGGAGGCGCCCGAGCCCGACGCCGACGAGCTACCGGCGACCGGGGCTCGGCTGAAATGGGTTCGCACCCAAGGACCTTCGGCGACACCCGCGCAGGGCCTGGAAAGCGCCGACCTGATCGTGGACGGCGAGTGCGTCGGCAGCGTCGACGTGGGCTGGGAGGTCGACCCGTACGCGATCCCGCTCTTTCAGACCGCGAACCGCACCGGCGCGCGGGTGGTGCTACGCCACGTCGCGGGCACCGAGGACCTCACCGCCAGTGTCGGGACCACGCACCCGCCCGGCACGCCGCTGCTCAACGTGGTCCGGGAGCTGCGCGCCGACCGTGGGCCGGTGCTGCTGATCACCGCGCTGCATCGCGACTTCGCCTCCACCGACACCCTGGCCGCGCTCGCGATCGCCGATGTCGGTGTGGCCCTTGATGATCCGCGCGCCGCCACGGCGTGGACCGCCGACATCATCACCGGCACCGATCTGGCCGACGCGGTGCGCATCCTCTCGGCGATCCCGGTGGCCCGCTCGGCCAGCGAATCGGCGGTGCACCTGGCGCAGGGCGGCACCACGCTCGCGGGTCTGCTGCTGGTCACCGGCGAGCAGGAGGCGGGCACCAGCCCGGTCAGCTTCCGGCGCTGGCTCAACCCGGTCAATGCCGCCGCGGCCACCGCCCTGCTGGCGGGAACCTTCTCGGCCGCTCGGGTGCTCCGGCTGCCCGACCCCACACCCCAACCGCTGACCGCCTGGCACGCACTGGATCCCGAGATCGTCTACTCGCGGCTGGCCGGCGGGGCGCGGCCGATGGCCGTCGAAACCGAGCCGTCCTGGCGGCGGCGCCTCGACGACCTGTCGTACAGCCCCGCGCTGCAACCGCTGCGCAAGCCGTTGCACAGCGCGGTCCGGCTGGCGTCGGCCACCCGCACCGAGCTCGCCGATCCGCTGACCCCGATCCTGGCCGTCGGCGCGGCGGCCTCGGCGATCGTCGGCAGCAACATCGACGCGCTGCTGGTCGCCGGCGTCATGACCGTCAACGCGATAACCGGTGGCGCGCAACGACTTCGGGCCGAGTCCGCCGCCGCGGAGCTGTTCGCCGAGCAGGACCAGCTGGTGCGCCGGGTGGTCGTTCCTGCCGTCGCGACGACCCGCCGCCGGCTCGAGGCCGCCCGACACGCGACCCGCACGGCGACGGTGTCCGCCAAGTCCCTGCGGCCCGGCGACGTCATCGACCTGGCCGCACCCGAAGTGGTGCCCGCCGACGCCCGGCTGCTGATCGCCGACGACCTCGAGGTCGACGAGTCCCTGCTGACCGGCGAATCGCTGCCGGTGGACAAGCAGGTGGATCCCGTCGCGGTCAATGATCCCGACCGGGCCAGCATGCTGTTCGAGGGCAGCACCATCGTCGCCGGGCACGCGCGGGCCATCGTGGTCGCCACCGGCGTCGGCACCGCCGCGCACCGGGCGATCTCCGCGGTGGCCGACGTCGAGACCGCCGCCGGAATCCAGGCCCGGCTGCGCGAACTCACCAGCAAGGTGCTGCCGCTGACGCTGGCCGGCGGCGCCACGGTGTCGGCGCTGGCGCTGCTGCGGCGCGCGCCGCTGCGCCAGGCGGTCGCCGACGGCGTCGCGATCGCGGTGGCCGCCGTCCCCGAGGGCCTGCCCCTGGTGGCCACCCTGTCCCAGCTCTCGGCCGCCCAACGACTGACCGCGCGCGGGGCCCTGGTCCGCGCGCCGCGCACCATCGAGGCGCTCGGCCGCGTCGACACCGTCTGCTTCGACAAGACCGGCACGCTCACCGAGAACCGGCTGCGCGTGGTGTGCGCGGTGCCCGACGACGTCGACCCGCACGATCCCTTCCCCAAACTGACCGACCCGGAATCGGCCGGCCTGCTGCGGGCCGCCGCGCGCGCGTCGGCTCAGCCCCAGGAGGGCCAGGGACATGCGCACGCCACCGACGAGGCGATCCTGACCGCGGCGAGTTCGCTGAACGGCCAAAGCGATTCGGACTGGGCGATGGTCGCCGAGGTGCCGTTCGAGTCCAGCCGCGGCTTCGCCGCCGCGATCGGCACCGTGGGCCACGACGGCGCTGCAAATGGCCAGCCCGCCGAGGCGCCGGTGCTGGTGCTCAAGGGGGCGCCCGAGGTCATCCTGCCGCGCTGCGCCACGGCGAGCACCCGCAGCCCCTGCTCGGCGAGGCCGTGCACCACCGCCTCGGCCCGCTCGAGGTCGGCGTCCGGGTCGGCGAATTTGCAGCGCGGCAGGATGACCTCGGGCGCCCCCTTGAGCACCAGCACCGGCGCCTCGGCGGGCTGGCCATTTGCAGCGC
>NZ_LZLL01000513.1:0-36382 GCF_001669335.1 Mycobacterium sp. 1245852.3
GCTCGACATCATCAGGGACGTCCATGAGCTCAACCCGGCGTTTACCGCAGCAAAATCCGCCCTTTTCGTCCAGGCCGGCCGGCGCAGGCACGTCGCGCTGCGTGGGACCCGACAGGGGTCCGCCGCACACGGGCCAGGCGCCACGGCCCTGGGTGGCCAGAACCCGCTCGGCGACGGCGATCTGCTGTTCCTTGGTGGCGAGTTCGGCCGACGGGGCGTACTGGCCGCCGCCGTGCGAGGCCCACGTGCTTGAGCTGAACTGCACGCCGCCGTGATAGCCGTTGCCGGTGTTGATGCCCCAGTTGCCGCCGGACTCACAACGGGCTACCTGATCCCATTCACCGTCGGTGGCCGCGGCCGCCTGGCCGGCGAGGGCGATGCTGCCGCCACCAAGAACCGCACCGGTGAAGGCGATCTTGGCGACGCTGATGTTTGAACTGCTGGGCTTACGGTGACGTCCACTCATACGCGCCGGGGTATTCCTCTCTCGTCACGCGCCTGCGAGGTCAGCTGTCGGGTTCGGGTTGGAGAGGCCACCCGGCCGACGTTGTCATCAAGCGACGACGCCGGCTTCACCCCTAGGAGCCGCGAACGGCCCCAGTCCGATCACGGTGGACCGGTGGGTCCCCCGTCTCCATCCATGTGGTTCGGTGGCCCCCGCCTATTGGATGGAGCTCGGCGCGATAGGGAGGGGAGGTCGCCAATCGGGGATGGCTGGCGAGCCTTCGGAGACGGTAACGGTTTCTGTAGGTCTCGTCACGTCTTGCGATACCCGGCGTTTCCTTCTCGGCCATCTGCGAAAACCGCAGGAACACAAGGTGTTTGCGCAGGTCATTAGGGGCGATATCGCAGCGTGACCGCGCCGTTATGAATCCGTTACGTGAGATAACTCACAGTTTCAGCCACCAGAAAAGGGCGGCAGAACATCGATTGTGTCACCGGATTGCAACGCCACGGTCTCGTCGCGCACGGCGACCCCGTCGCGCAGGTATGAGCATCGGGTCAACACCGTGGCCAGGCGGGACCCCCGCGCGGCTAGCCGCTCGACCAGTTCACCGACCGTGGTGCCTGGGCGCAGCACCACCGTCTCCGACTCGGCATCGGCGGCCGCGCGGGCGGCCGCGAAGTAGCGCACCGTCACCTGGATTCCGTTTGCTTGGACAGGCGTCTGTCCCATCGGGCTAGCCACCTATCGCGCTCATCGGGCGGTCTGGCTGGATGAAGTTGGGGTCGTTGATGCCGTGTCCGGCGGGCTTGCCCCACATCGCGGTACGCCACGCCGCCTCGATCGCGTCGTCGGACGCGCCGCCGCGCAGCAGCCCGCGCAGGTCGGTCTCCTGTTCGGCGAACAGGCAGCTGCGGACCTGGCCATCGGCCGTCAACCGGGTGCGGTCGCAGGCCGCACAGAAGGCGTGCGAAACCGAGGCGATGACGCCGAATTTCCCGCTCGGGGTGCCCGGGCCGGTGTCGACCAGCCACAGCTCGGCGGGGGCCGATCCGCGCGGCGCCGGGTCGGGGCGCAGCCGGAAGTGCGGGCGCAGGGCCGCCAGCACGTCGTCGGCGCTCAGCGCGGCGTCCCGCCGCCACTGGTGCCCGGCATCCAGCGGCATCTGCTCGATGACGCGCAGTTGGTAACCGTGCTCGAGGCAGAACCGCAACAGCCCCACCACGTCCTCGCGCCCGGTGGCGGGGTCGAGCACCGCGTTCACCTTCACCGGCGTCAGGCCGGCGTCGCCCGCGGCGGCCAGGCCGGCCACCACGTCGGTGAGCCGGTCGCGGCGGGTGATGGCCGCGAAATGGCGCCGGTCGACGCTGTCCAGCGAGACGTTGACGCGGTTCAGCCCGGCCGCGGCGAGCGCGGCGGCGCGCCGCGCCAGCCCGACGCCGTTGGTGGTCAGCGAGATCTCGGGGCGGGGCCGCAGCGCGGCGGCCGCGGCGACCACCTCGTCGAGATGGCGCGCCAGCAGCGGTTCGCCGCCGGTGAAACGCACGCTGGTCACACCCAGCCGGGTGACCGCGATGTGCATCAGCCTGGCCAGCTCGTCGGCGCTCAGCAGTTGCTCGCCCGGCAGCCAGTTCAGGCCCTCGGCCGGCATGCAATAGCTGCACCGCAGGTTGCAGCGGTCGGTCAGCGAGACCCGCAGGTCGGTCGCGATCCGGCCGTAGGTGTCCACCAGGGGGCCGGTGGCAGGAGCATCGGCGGGAACGGCCGCGCCGTCAGCGCGGCTCGGTACCGAGGGCAGTCCCAGCGTCGTCAGCGTCATGCGGCCACCGGCGGGGCGTAGTGCACCGGCGAGCTGACCGGAACGATCTGCTTGCCCAGCGGCATCAACGACACCGGGATCAGTTTGAGGTTGGCCAGCGCCAGCGGAATGCCCACGATCGTGAGCGCCATCGCGACCGCGCTGACCAGATGGCCGATCGCCAGCCACACGCCGAACAGCACCACCCAGATGACGTTGCCGACCAGCGCGCCGGACCCCGCGGTCGGCTTGTCCACGATCGTGCGGCCGAACGGCCATAGTGCGTAGGAGGCGATGCGCAGCGACGCGAAGCCGAACGGAATGGTGATGATGAGCAGGAAGCTGACCAGCGCCGCAGCCAGGTATCCGACGGCCATCCATAGGCCGCCGAATATCAACCAGATGACGTTCAGGATCAGGCGCATATCTCCTCCGCGGGTATTACCAAGCGTACCGAGTGACCGATAGCGGGGGTGCTCGTTACCCGGGCATCCGAGTAGGATCAGACTCCTAATACGGCGTCCTGCGCAGGCGGGACGCTTATTGTGTTGGCGATTTCTATTGATCCGTTAGACAAGCAGGTGAGACCAGTGCCGACGGGCAAGGTTAAGTGGTACGACGCTGACAAGGGTTTCGGCTTCCTGTCGCAAGAGGACGGCGAAGACGTCTACGTCCGCTCCTCGGCGTTGCCCGCCGGGGTCGAGGGCCTCAAGGCGGGCCAGCGGGTGGAGTTCGGCATCGCCTCCGGGCGGCGCGGGCCGCAAGCGTTGAGCCTCAAGCTGATTGAGCCGCCGCCCAGCCTCACCAAGACGCGCCGCGAGGCGCCCGCCGAACACAAGCACAACCCCGACGAGCTGCACGGCATGGTCGAGGACATGATCACGCTGCTGGAAAGCACCGTGCAGCCCGAACTGCGCAAGGGCCGCTACCCGGACCGCAAGACCGCCCGCCGGGTTTCCGAGGTGGTCAAGGCCGTCGCTCGGGAGCTCGACGCCTGACGTTCGCTCGTTATTGAGCGACTATGGGAGTTATGGCTTCCTATATCGCGCAGGCAGGCGAATTCACCCGCGACACCAACTACATCACCACCCGCATCACCGCCGACGGGCGCGACGGCTACCCCGTCGAGCCCGGCCGGTACCGGCTGGTCGTCGCGCGCGCGTGTCCGTGGGCGAACCGCGCGATCATCGTGCGCCGCTTGCTGGGCTTGGAAAGCGTTCTCTCCATTGGGTTTTGCGGTCCCACCCACGACGAGCGCAGTTGGACCTTCGATCTCGATCCCGGCGGCGTCGACCCGGTGCTCAAGATTCCGCGGCTGCAGGACGCCTACTTCAAGCGGTTCCCCGACTACCCCAAGGGCATCACGGTCCCGGCCATCGTCGATGTCCCGACCGGGGCGGTCGTCACCAACGACTTCGCGCAGATGACGCTGGACCTCTCGACGGAATGGTCGGCCTATCACCGCGACGGGGCGCCCGAGCTGTACCCCGAGCACCTGCGCGCCGAAATCGACGAGGTGAGCAAGCGGATCTACACCGAAATCAACAACGGTGTGTACCGGTGCGGGTTCGCCGGCTCGCAGGAGGCCTACGAGGCGGCCTACGACCGGTTGTTCACCGCGCTGGATTGGGTCAGCGAGCGGCTGGCCGATCAGCGATTCCTGGTGGGCGACACCATCACCGAGGCCGACGTGCGACTGTTCACCACCCTGGCCCGCTTCGACCCGGTCTATCACGGGCACTTCAAATGCAACCGCAGCAAACTGAGCGAGATGCCGGTGTTGTGGGCGTATGCGCGCGACCTGTTCCAGACGCCGGGGTTCGGTGACACCGTGGACTTCGTCCAGATCAAGCAGCACTACTACATCGTGCACGCCGACATCAACCCCACCCGGATCGTGCCCAAGGGTCCTGACCTGGCCGGCTGGCTTTCGCCGCACGGGCGGGAAGCCTTGGGCGGCAGGCCCTTCGGGGACGGAACCCCTCCCGGGCCGCCGGTCGAAGGCGAGCGCGTGCCCGCCGGCCACGGCGCCTAGTTCCCGGCTGGCGAACGTCGACTTATGGCGCAAAATCTGGTGTTTTCGGTCCAACAACTCCACGCTCGGCTCTTAGAGCGGGCGGCCCGCGGCGCGCAGGGCGCTACGGGAGCGCGCTAGGACTATGTAAGGCCGGTGACGCACCATGTCGGCGCTGACCCGGACGATCCGCCAGCCCATCGACTCGAGTTCGGCCAGACGATCGATGTCTCGGGTTCGCTGCACCGGGTCGGTCCAATGGTGAGCGCCGTCGAACTCCACGCCGACCTTCCACTCCTCCCAACCCATGTCGATGCGCGCTACTACGGCACCCCATTCGTTGAGTACTTCGATCTGCGTCTGCGGCCGCGGTAATCCGCCACCGACGAGTGTCAGGCGAGTTTTCGTCTCATACGGTGATTCGGCGCCGCCGTCGGCCATGGTCAGCACCCGTCGTAACTGCACCAGTCCGCGCGCTCCGCGATGGCGGTCGGCCAGCAACTCGACATCAGCCGGCTTCACGTCGGTTGCGTGCATCAGTGCGTCCAGGCGAATCACCGCAGTGGTAAATCCCTTTCGCCTGCCAAGATCGAACGCCGTGCGTGCCGGAGTGGTCAGGGTCATCCCGTCCCGGATGCACGTTTCGTCGTCGGCGAGGGTGTCGCTATGCAGAACGATGCCGCCTACCTTGTCGCGGCCGGCGCGGTTGAGCTCCGCTGGCAACCAGTCGTCGATCCACGCGGTGCGGTGCAATGCGGCCGCTGACAGGCCGGCCAGTGTCGCGGCACGGCCAGACCACAGCCAGGCGGCAACCGCTCGGGTCACCGGCGTCAACTTTTGCCCGCGGCCGATGTAGACGTTGCGATGAATCATCTCGAAGTCGGCCCGCAGTTGGTGCCGGGTAACGAGTCCGGCCGCCAATGCTTCGGTGCCTCTGAATGGCCAGGCTGGGATCTGCATGTGGACACGGTGGCGGCCGGTACCGACACGTCGTGCCGAACGTCGGTTTGTGCGCGTAAATTACGGCGTTTCGCCACAACAAGTCGACGTTGGGCGCGACGAGGGGGCGAGGGGCGGGGCTGGCGAACGGCCTAGTACGTCAGCCGCACGGACCATTCCGCGTGGGGCACGTCGTGAAGCTCCCCGGCGGGATCCACCGCCAATGTCAGCAGCTGCACGACGATCCCGGCCAGGCGCCCGCGATGCGGGTCGACCGACGGGATCGTCACGGCGAAACGGGTTTTCGGCCGAAAGATCGTGCTGGTGGTGTTCGTCGGGTCGTCGTAGACCTGCAGCAGCCGCCACGGTGCCCGGTAGATGGCGTCGGGCACCGACAGCTGAATCGGGTAGCGCTCGCTGACCCGTAGCTCGCCCTGGTTCTGCGGTGTCTCGCAGTCTTCGAGATTCAGCACGTTGCAATACAGGTAGGGCCCCACCCGCGTCAGATGCCCGTGCGAATAGGCGCTGATCTCGGGGTGCCGCGGGCCGGTGCGCCCGACCAGCAACCAGGTGCCCACGCCCGCGCCGACGCAGAGCACCGCGACCAGACAGGCGAGCAGCACGGCCCCACCCCGCTTGCGTTGCGGTTTCACTCGGCAACCACCGCCGCGGCGCCGGCACCGCGGCGCTTGCCCTCCTGCTCGACCATGATTGGCCTATTTCCTCCCAGGCCGGGAATCAGTGAGTTGCCGCGGAAGCTGACGAGGGTCTGCGCCAGGCCCAAGATGAGCAGCGCAGTGACCGCGGTAAAGCCGACCCACAGTTCGGTGTACACCAACACCCCCACGGCGCCGCCGAGGACCCACGCCAATTGCAGCGTCGACTCCGAGCGCCCGAAGCCCGACGCGCGGGATTCCTCCGGCAGGTCGTTCTGCAGCGACGCGTCCAGGGACGCCTTGGCGATGGCGCTGGCTCCGGACGTGACCAGGGTGGCGATCACGGCCACCACCAGGTTGCCGGCCACCGAGGCGGCCAGCGCGACCGCGCTCACCGCCACCGTGCAGCGCACCACCAGCGCGGCGGGCCGGCCCAGCTTCAGGCGCGCACTGGTGAAGTTGCCGACGAAATTGCCGATCCCGGCCGCGGCGCCGATCACCCCGAGCATGGCGACCTGGGCCCAGCCGTTGGCCTGATGCGCCTTGGCGACAAACGCGGGGTAGAGGAACAGGAAGCCGACCATGACCTTGATGGTGCAGTTGCCCCACAGCGAGGTGATGATGTTGCGGCCCAACGGTTGCCGGAGCGCCCCGCTGACCTCCTGGTGCCAGCTGCGCCGCAGCGGTTCGCTGTCCTGGCGGTAGCTCAGGGTGGCGGGTACCTCGCCGGCGGTCACCTCGACCCAGCGCGGGATCCGCATGGACAGCATGGCGCCGGCGATCGTCACCGCGATCACCACGAATAACGCCCCGGGCAGCTTGAACAGGTGAGTGCAGACGAACTCGACACCACCGGCGATCGCGCCGCCGACGATGGTGCCGCCCAGCAGACCGAACATGGTCAGTCGGGCGTTGACCCGCACCAGGTCGATGGTCGGCGGCATCACCCTGGGTGTCACGGCGCTGCGCAGCACGCTGAACGACTTGGAGAACACCATCATCGCGAGCGCGCACGGATACAGCACCCACGACGGGAAGCTGCCGGTGGCGCCGTCGTAGTTCATGACCAGCAGCACCGCCAGGGCGGTGCGCAGGGCGAACGACGCGGCCAGCGCGACGCGGCGGCCGTGCTGCAGCCGGTCCAGCGCGGGACCGATCAGCGGCGCGATCACCGCGAACGGCGCGATGGTGATCAGCAGATACAGGGCGACCCGGCCCTTGCTCTCGCCGGTGGCCGCGGCGAAGAACAACGTGTTGGCCAGCGCGACGGCCATCGCCGCGTCCACCGCGAAATTGGCGACCACCGGCCACGTCAACGCCGTCAGGCCGGACTTGTCGGCGCCGTCGGCCGTCGCGGCGCGCTGCACCATCCAGTACATCCGCGAGCCCATTTCGCGGCTGCGCAGTGCCGCGGCGCGGGTGACGGTGATCCGCTCACCGGAAGCCGGACCGCGAGGCGGCGTGTCGCTGCTGCGGTTCGGCTCCGGCTGGTGGCCCAGCGGGGGCAAGTAGCGGTTGGCGCTCGGCATCGACGGGCGACGGGGGCGCCGATCGGCGCCCTCGCCGGCGGGGTAATTGGCCGCGCCCGGATGTTGGGACGCGGCGCTCTTGCGGGGCCGGCGGCCCGGCTGAGAGGCCACTCGGCCCGGGTCGTTTTGCCGCCGTCCAGACACGTCCCGATTCTCCCCTATGGCGCCTGGATGCGTCTGCAGGTAACGGGGCGTGGCTCGCCAACCTAGTATTGGAAACGCAATGCAGAAAGAAGACAGCGTGACCAGACCTATCGAGGGATCCGCCGTGTCGACTGTGGCCGAGTGGCCCGAGCGGTTGGCGGCGGTGCTCACGGGTGCGGCGGAGGCGGCCAGGGCCGCCGTGGTGGAGTTCGGCGCACCGGAGATGGTCGGCGACTACCTGGGCGTCGGCTACGAAGACCCGAACAGCGCCACTCACCGCTTCCTGGCGCACCTGCCCGGCTACCAGGGGTGGCAGTGGGCGGTCGTCGTCGCCGCCTATCCCGGCGCGGACCACGCGACCATCAGCGAGGTCGTACTGGTGCCCGGGCCGACCGCATTGCTGGCACCCGAATGGGTGCCCTGGGACCAGCGGGTGCGGCCCGGCGACCTGAGCCCGGGCGACCTGCTGGCGCCCGCCGCCGACGATCCCCGGCTGGTTCCCGGTTACACCGCCAGCGGTGACCCCCAGGTCGACGAGACCGCCGCCGAGATCGGGCTGGGCCGGCGCTGGGTGATGAGCGCCGAGGGCCGGTCGGACACGGCCGAACGCTGGCGCACCGGCGAGTACGGCCCGGACTCGCCGATGGCGCGGTCCACCAAGCGGGTGTGCCGCGACTGCGGTTTTTTCCTGCCGCTGTCGGGTTCGCTGGGCGCGCTGTTCGGCGTGTGCGGCAACGAATTGTCGGCCGACGGTCACATCGTCGACAAGCTGTACGGCTGCGGTGCCCATTCGGACACGCCCGCCCCGGCGGGCACTGGGTCGCCCGCGTACGAGCCGTACGACGACGGCCTGCTCGACGTCACCCAGACGCCGGTCGAACCGTCCCCCTTGTCCTCGGAGTCCACGGAACCCTCGGAGTCCACGGAGTCCCCTGCGCCCTCGGAGGCCGTGGGGGCGCCAGAAGCGCAGGGCGAGACCGAGACCCAAGAGCCGCAGCCCGAGACGGCGCCCGAGACGCCGGAGGCCGAAACCGAGCCGGTGACCGAGGCGCCGCAGCCCGAGCAGCAGCCGCAGGCCGAGACGCCGGACTAGCCGGTTTCGGCGGCGGCCTTGATGCGCGCCAGCGAGGCGTTCATGCCGTCGAGCAATTCGCGCTCGAAGTTGGTGGTCCCGCCGAACAGCGCATTTACCGACAGGTTCGAAAACGCCGTCACTCCGGTTTCGGCGTGACGGCTCTCGATCAGCCGGGTGCCCGCGCCGCTGGGCTCGAGCTCATAGCTCCAGATGGTGTTGTTGGTGTCGACGCGGAACGCGAGCTTGCGCTCGGGGACGATCTCGACCACCGTGCAGGTGGTCGGCCAGAACATGCGCTTGCGGCGGTTGAGGTTGATCGTTCGGGTGCCCTGACGCACCGGGCCCAAGGGCTTCATCCAGCGACACTGCGGACTCCACCGCGGCATGCGGCGCAGGTCGGAAATCAATTCCCACACGGTGGCCACCGGTGCGTCGATGTCGACGTGCGCTTGCAACAGCGGGGCTACCATCGCTCCTCCAGGGCGGCGAATCAGTTGTGGTCGAGATAGTTTTCGAGTCCGGCCTGCGCGCCGCGGGCACCGCGGCGGGCCGCCGCGAGCTGCAGCAGGAAGATGCTCGTGCCGAGCACACCCACGCCCAGGCCGGCCAGGGCCACGGGACGCCAGCCCTGCAGGGATGGCACCAGGAAAGCGGCCGCCACCGCGGCGAGCCAACCCAACGCGCCGAGCGCGATGAACGGCCACACGTGCAGCAGCGCGGCCGGCAGCGGCGGCGCGGTGCGGTGGGGTTCGGCGGACATCGGGATCAACATAGCTCGCCGTCGGTGGCGGGCGACGGCGCACCCACTTGCCGGGACGGATGATCTTTACCCCGTCGAGCAAAGCGGGATAGGCGGGCGGATAAGCGTTTCGATGAAAAACCCCGCAGCTTAGCGAAGGCGATCTGCGACCGTCGTTCACCGGTTCGTGTCCCGGTTTCTCGGGCTTCCGTGTAACCTCGCGCCATGCCTGACAGCGATGCGCGGCTGGCCAGCGACCTGTCACTGGCAGTTATGCGGCTGGCCCGCCAACTGCGGTTCCGCAACCCGTCGTCGCCGGTGTCGCTGTCCCAGCTGTCGGCGCTGGCCATGCTGACC
The DNA here is from genome assembly GCF_001669335.1 of Mycobacterium sp. 1245852.3. Taxonomy (NCBI): domain Bacteria; kingdom Bacillati; phylum Actinomycetota; class Actinomycetes; order Mycobacteriales; family Mycobacteriaceae; genus Mycobacterium; species Mycobacterium sp. 1245852.3. Next base: position 9,697 of record NZ_LZLL01000513.1, read on the forward strand.
AACGAAGGCCCGATGACCCCGGGTGCCCTGGCAATTCGCGAACGGGTCAGGCCGCCGTCGATGACCCGGGTGATCGCCTCGCTGGCCGAGATGGGGCTGGTGGACCGCGCGCCGCACCCGGTCGACGGCCGGCAGGTGCTCGTCTCGGTGTCGGAGGCCGGCGCCGAGTTGGTCAAGGCCAACCGCCGCGCCCGCCAGGAGTGGCTGGCCAAGCGGCTGGCGACGCTGGACAGCGAACAGCGAGACATCCTGCGCAACGCGGCCGACCTGATGTTGGCCCTGGTCGACGAAGGCCCGTGAGTCCCCGGACCGAAGCCGGCGCATGTTGATCGACGTCGACGATCCCGACGATCCGAGGCTCGACGATTTCCGCGACCTGAACAGCGTCGATCGCCGTCCCGATCTGCCGTCGGGCAAGGGGCTGGTGATCGCCGAGGGCGTGCTGGTGGTGCAGCGCATGCTCGCCTCACGCTTTCACCCGCATGCCCTGCTGGGGACCGAGCGCCGGTTCGCCGAGCTCGACATTGACCTGGCCGGCACCGACGTGCCGTGCTACCGCGCGTCCGCCGACGTCATGGCCCGGGTGGTCGGGTTTCACCTCAACCGCGGCGTGCTGGCGGCCGCCCGGCGGGTGCCCGAACCGGGCGTCGCCGACGTGATCGACAGGGCCCGCACCGTCGCGATCCTCGAAGGGGTCAACGATCACGAGAACCTGGGTTCGATCTTCCGCAACGCGGCGGGGCTGGGCGTCGATGCGGTGGTGTTCGGCAGCGGCTGTGCCGACCCGCTGTACCGCCGCGCGGTGCGGGTGTCCATGGGCCACGCGCTGCTGGTGCCCTATGCGCGCGCAAGCTGTTGGCCCGCCGAGCTCGCGACGTTGCGGGAGAACGGTTTTCGACTCCTGGCGATGACCCCGCAGGCCAGCGCCTGCGCCTTGCCGGAGGCGATGACGGCCGCGCGCGACGAACGCGTCGCGGTGTTGGTCGGCGCCGAGGGGCCGGGGCTGACGCCGGCCACCTTGCGGTGCAGTGATGTGCGGGTGCGCATTCCGATGTCGCGCGGCACCGATTCGCTCAACGTCGCGACGGCGGCGGCGTTGGCGTTCTATGAGCGGGCCCGCTCGACGGCGAGAGGCGGCGATGGACAGTCACACTAGGCTCCGGCTGATGCGAGACGAGTCCGTGCCCTGGGCAACGGGTTTGACGGTCGCCGCGTTCGTCGCGGCGGTCACCGCCGCCGCGATCGTGGTGCTCAGTCTGGGGCTGCTTCGCGTGCACGCGCTGCTGGCCGTCGGGCTCAACGTCGTGGCGGCCGGGGGACTGGCGCCGACCCTGTGGGGGTGGCGGCGTACGCCCGTCCTGCGCTGGTTCGTGCTGGGCGCCGCGGTGGGTGTGGCGGTGGCGTGGGTTGCGCTGTTGGCCCTGACGACGGCTTAGCGCTGCCCGCCGGAGCGCACGCCGAGCAGCACGTCCTCCCACGCCGGGATGACGGGCTTGCCCCGCCGGGTGTGCACCGGCTTTTCGTCCGGTTCCGCGACGGGTGCTTCGTCGGCGACGGGCGGCTTGGCGGGCTCTTCGAAGTCGACGTGCGCCACCCGGGCCACCGGCCGCAGCGGGCGTTCGAAGTTGGGGTCGATCAGCGCGCTGGCCGCGTCGTCGATGGCGGTCACCGTTCCGCCGTGCGCACCGGGCGTGAAACAGAAATGCGCGAGGTTGTCGGACCGGCCGACCTTCCATGCCAGCTGCACCGTCCAGCGGTTGTCCTCGTTGCGCCACGCGTCCCAGCTGAGTTTGTCGTGGCTCAGCCCGCGGGTCACCAGCGCGGCGCTGACCGTCTCGAGCAGGGTCAGCACCGCGGGACCGTCGGCGAGCATCGGGTGTGCGGCGGTTGCCAGCTCCGCGGCGCGGAAGCGCTCCAGCAACACCGGGTGAGCAAAGCGGCGGATCCGCGACACCTCCGAGCCTGACGCCGCGGCGACCTGTTCGACGGAGGCACCCGCCCGGATCTTGGCCTGAATTTCTTTGGGGCTCAGCATGTTGGTGACTTCAATCTCGAGCTGCGGTTGCTCAGAGGACAGGGCCGCGTCGCGCAGCAGGGCTCGCAGGCGGTCGTCGGCCGCCAGCTTGAACTGCTCCGCGGGATCGCCACCCTCGCAGATGACGTGTTTGCTGTCGGCATCCAGCCCAACCACTTTGAGTTCCCGCATGGTTATCTCCTCGCAGGCTCCGTGCAGGTCAGCGACGGACCCGTCACGTGCGCACTTTAGTCCAGCAACCGCCCATCACCTGTGCTGACACGCTGTGCGGTTGCGCCCTGATTGCCGGTCGGACGGTGTTCAATTGTCCGGCTCCTCAACTGCCCGTACCGCGCAGCATCGTCGCCGAACTACAACCGCTCGACGACCCAGTCGATGCATTGGGTGAGTGCGCTGACGTCGTCGGGGTCCACGGCCGGGAACATCCCCACCCGCAGCTGGTTGCGGCCGAGTTTGCGGTACGGCTCGGTGTCGACGACGCCGTTCGCCCGCAACACCTTCGCCACGGCCGCGGCGTCGACCTCGTCGGCGAAGTCGATGGTGCCCACCACCTGCGAGCGCAGCTTGGGGTCGGTGACGAAGGGTGTGGTGTAGGGCCGCTCCTCGGCCCAGGAGTACAACCTGCCCGAGGAGTCCGCGGTGCGCTTGACGGCCCAGTCCAGCCCGCCGTTGCCCAGCAACCAGTCGACCTGCTCGGCCATCAGCGCCAGGGTGCCGACCGCCGGGGTGTTGTAGGTCTGGTCCTTCAGGCTGTTTTCCACTGCGATGGGCAGCGACAGGAAGTCGGGAACCCAGCGCCCGGAGCCGGCGACCGACTCGACGCGGGCCAGCGCCGCAGGGCTCATGATGGCCAGCCACAGGCCCCCGTCGCTGGCGAAATTCTTCTGCGGCGAGAAGTAGTAGGCGTCGGTCTCGGTGATGTCGACCGGCAACCCGCCGGCGCCCGACGTCGCGTCGATGACGATCAGCGCGTCGCCGGAGTCGGCGGGCCGGCGGACGGGCACCGCGACGCCGGTCGACGTTTCGTTGTGCGCCCAGGCGATCACGTCCACCGACGGGTCGCTCTGCGGCTCGGGGGCGCTGCCGGCATCCGCCTTGATGACGACGGGCTCACCGACGAAGGGGTTCTTGGCGACCGCCGAGGCGAACTTTGAGCTGAATTCGCCGAAGGACAGGTGTAACGAGCGCTTGTCGATCAGGCCGAAGGCCGCGGCGTCCCAGAACGCCGTTGCGCCGCCGTTGCCCAAGATCACCTCATAGCCCTCGGGCAGCGAGAACAGATCCGCTAGCCCGGAGCGCAGCCGGCCCACCAGATTCTTGACCGGCGCCTGCCGGTGCGAGGTGCCGAACAACGGGGCGGCGGTCGTGGTCAGCGCCTGCAGCTGCTCGGGCCGGACCTTCGACGGGCCACACCCGAAGCGGCCGTCGCGGGGTTTGATGTCAGCGGGGATCTCGAGCTGGTCAGCCATGCTCATCAGGGTAGTGAGCCGAGTTGACCGGTCGGTGCGGAGGCCGACCGCCAACCTCGGCTGCCCGGGCAAAAGGCCTGCTCGGCTGTGTCCAGGCGTTTGATCGCCTGTGATCCGGGGCATAAAAAATTCATGACCACCGGTCAGGTCACAGTGCCCGGAAGGGGTCTAGGAATTATCCGGTACCTGCGGTACTGTCTGGACATAGCACGTCCAAATGTAAACCTCGTTGGGGAGGCCTGGATATGGCTAGGACGCGATTAGTCCGGCGTTGGCGCAGCAACATGGAAGTGCGCGACGACGCCGAATACGTCAACATGCTTGCCACACTGTCCGAGGGGTCGGTGCGGCGCAACTTCAATCCGTACACCGACATCGATTGGGATTCACCGGAATTCGCGGTGACCGAAAATGATCCGCGCTGGATCCTGCCGAACACCGACCCGCTGGGCCGCCATCCCTGGTACCTGGCGCAGTCCGACGAGCGCAAGATCAAGATCGGGATGTGGCGCCAGGCCAACGTGGCCAAGGTGGGACTGCACTTCGAATCCATCCTGATTCGCGGCCTGATGAACTACACGTTCTGGGTGCCCAACGGATCGCCGGAGTACCGGTACTGCCTGCACGAATCGGTCGAAGAGTGCAACCACACCATGATGTTCCAGGAGATGGTGAACCGCATCGGCGCCGACGTGCCGGGCATGCCGCGGATGCTCAAGTGGCTCTCGCCGTTGGTTCCGCTGGTGGCCGGCCCGCTGCCGGTGGCGTTCTTCATCGGCGTGCTCGCCGGCGAGGAGCCCATCGACCACACGCAGAAAAATGTTCTGCGCGAAGGCAAGTCGTTGCACCCCATCATGGAGAAGGTGATGGCGATCCACGTGGCCGAGGAGGCCCGCCACATCTCGTTCGCCCACGAGTTCCTGCGCAAGCGGGTGCCGGAATTGACCAAGAGGCAGCGATTCTGGACCGCACTGTACCTGCCGCTGACCATGAAGGCGCTCTGTCGCGCAATTGTGGTGCCGCCCAAGGCTTTCTGGCGCGAGTTCGACATCCCGCGGGAGGTCAAGAAGGAACTGTTCTTCCGGTCGCCGGAATCGCGGAAGTGGCTCAGCGACATGTTCGGTGACGTGCGGATGTTGGCCTACGATACCGGCCTGATGGAGACGCGCTCGGCGCGGTTGATGTGGCGGTTGTGCAAGATCAACGGCAAGCCGTCGCGTTACCGCAGCGAGCCGCAGCGCCAGCACCTGGCCGCGGTCCCGGCTGCGTAGTCACTGCGAGTTCGTTTATGCCGCACGTTATTACCCAGTCGTGCTGTAACGACGGGTCCTGTGTTTTCGCATGCCCGGTGAATTGCATTCACCCGACGCCGGACGAGCCCGGCTTCGCCACCTCCGAGATGCTCTACATCGATCCGGTGGCGTGCGTGGATTGCGGTGCCTGTGTGAGCGCCTGCCCGGTCGGCGCGATCGCGCCCGATACCCGGCTGGACACCAAGCAGTTGCCGTTCATCGAGATCAACGCGTCCTTCTACCCGGACCGGCCGAAGGACGAGAAGCTGCCGCCGACGTCCAAGCTGGCACCGGTGATCCCGGCCGCCGAGGTCCGCGCCCGCCGCAAGCCCCTGACGGTCGCCATCGTCGGATCGGGGCCCGCGGCGATGTACGCCGCCGACGAACTGCTGACCCAGCAGGGCGTGCGCGTCAACGTCTTCGAAAAGCTGCCCACCCCATACGGTTTGGTGCGGGCCGGGGTGGCGCCCGATCACCAGAACACCAAGCGGGTCACCCGGCTGTTCGACCGGGTCGCCGGTGATCGCCGGTTCCGGTTCTTTCTCAACGTCGAGGTCGGCACGCAGCTGAGCCACGCGGACCTGCTCGCTCACCACCACGCCGTGCTGTATGCGGTGGGCGCGCCCGATGACCGCCGGCTGGACATCGAGGGCATGGGCCTGCCGGGGACCGGAACGGCAACCGAATTGGTCGCGTGGATCAACGGGCATCCCGACTTCGCCGATCTGCCGGTCGATCTCAGCCACGAGCGGGTGCTGATCGTCGGCAACGGCAACGTCGCCCTCGATGTCGCCCGGTTGCTCACCTCCGATCCCGACGAGCTGGCCCGCACCGACATCGCCGAGCACGCGCTGGCGGCCTTGCGCGCCTCGGCGGTGCGTGAGGTGGTGATCGCCGCCCGGCGCGGCCCCGCCCAGTCGGCGTTCACGTTGCCCGAGCTGATCGGGCTCACCGGCAGCTCCGAGGTGGTGCTCAGCGCTGCGGACCACGAGCTGGTGGCGGCCGATCTCGCGGCCGCGTCGGACGCTCTGACCAAGCGCAAGCTGGAAATCTTGAGCACGCTCGGCGACGATGCGACACCGCCGTCCCGCCCGAGAATCAGGCTGGCGTATCGGCTAACGCCGCACCGGGTGCGGGGGGACCAGCGCGCCACCGGGATGGAGTTCTCGGTCACCGGCACCGACGAGACGCGCCTTCTGGAAACCGGTCTGGTGCTGACGTCGATTGGCTACCGCGGCAAGCCGATTCGCGATCTGCCCTACGACGAAGCGTCGGCAGTCGTGCCGAACGACGCGGGTCGCGTCGTCGACCCCGTTTCCGGTGACCCGGTGACCGGCGCCTACGTCGCGGGCTGGATCAAGCGGGGACCCAGCGGGTTCATCGGGACCAACAAGTCCTGCTCGTTGCAGACCGTGCAGTCTTTGGTCGCCGATTTCAACGCCGGCAAGTTGGCCGATCCAATCGCCAAGCCCGAGGCGCTGGCCGGGCTGGTGCACGCCCGCCAGCCCGCCGCGATCGATGCCGCGGGATGGCGCGCCATCGACGCCGCCGAAATCGCGCGCGGCAGCGAGCACGGCCGCCCCCGCATCAAGTTCACCGACGTCTCCGTGATGCTCGCGGCCGCGGCCGCCGCACAGCCGGCGCCGCCGCAACGACGCCGGCTGCTCGACCGCCTGCTTGGCTAGCGCCGATGGTGCAGGACTAGCCGGCTCCCTGCCCGGACATCGCCGCCGAGATCTCCTCCATGCTGACCTCGCGGACCGGCTGCCCCAGCGACCAGTGGTGGCCGAACGGGTCGGCGACCATGCCATAGCGGTCACCCCAGAACTGGTCCTCCAGCGGGGTCACCACGGTGGCACCGGCGTCCAGGGCGCGCTGGAAGCTGGCATCGACGTCGGTGACCGTCAGGTGGATCGTCACCGGGGTGCCGCCCAGCGATGTCGGCGTCATCGACTTGCCGCCGCACACTTCGGGGAAGTCATCGTTGAGCATCACCGTGAAACCGTTGATCCGCACCGCGGCGTGCACCAGTTTGCCGTCGGGACGCGGCACGCGTCCGATCTCCTGGGCCCCAAAAGCCTTGGCGTAGAAGTCGATTGCCGCGGCGGCGTCATCGACCACCAGGTGCGGGGACAGTGCGGGTTCGATGTTGATCGCCATGCTGGTTCTCCTTGCTATCGGTTCCCTGTCCTGCCCATGACGGGCAGGTTCACGACTTATGACTGCGCCGGCGACAGAAACTCATCGCGACGACAACCATTAGATCGCCGGGTACCGACAACCGGGGGGCGTCAGGCGTTGGTGAGGCTGCGGTCCCAGCCCTCGACGGACTCCGGGCTGCGCGGGGCCGGGCCCACGTAGATGGCCGACGGCCGGACCAGCTTGCCGAGCCGCTTCTGCTCGAGAATGTGCGCGCACCAGCCCGCGGTGCGGCCGCAGGTGAACATCGCCGGCATCATGCTGGCCGGCACGCGGGCGAAGTCCAGCATCACCGCGGCCCAGAACTCGACGTTGGTCTCGATGGCCCGGTCCGGACGGCGCTCGCGCAGCTCGGCCAGGGCCGCCTGCTCGAGCGCGACGGCGACCTCGTGGCGCGGCGCCCCCAGCCGTTCGGCGGTGGCGCGCAGCACCCGCGCCCGCGGGTCCTCCGCGCGGTAGACCCGGTGCCCGAAGCCCATCAGCTTGTCGCCGCTGTCCAGGATCTTCTTCACCAGACCACGCGCGTCGCCGGTGCGCTCGACCTCCTCGATCATCGGCAGCACCCGCGCCGGCGCCCCGCCGTGCAGCGGGCCACTCATCGCCCCGATCGCCCCGGACAGCGCCGCCGCCACGTCGGCGCCCGTCGACGCGATCACCCGCGCGGTGAACGTCGAGGCGTTCATGCCGTGCTCGGCGGCCGACACCCAGTAGGCGTCAATCGCTTCGACGTGCCGTGGGTCCGGCTCGCCCTGCCAGCGCGTCATGAACCGGGCGGTGACCGTGTCGCATTCGTCGATGACCCGTTGCGGGACGGCGGGCTGGTAAATCCCGCGCGCCGACTGCGCGACGTAGGACAGGGCCATCACCGAGGCCCGGGCCAGCTGGTCGCGGGCGGTGTCGTCGTCGGTGTCCAGCAGCGGCTTGTACCCCCAGATGGGGGCCAGCATCGCCAGGCCCGCCTGCACGTCGACACGTACGTCGCCGGTGTGGATGGGCAGCGGGAAGGGCTCGGCGGGCGGTAGGCCGTGGCCGAACTTGCCGTCGACCAGCAGCGCCCACACGTCGCCGAACGTGACCTGCTGCGTTACCAAATCTTCGATGTCGACACCGCGGTAGCGCAGCGCACCGCCGTCTTTATCCGGCTCGGCAATTTCGGTGGTGAAGGCGACCACGCCTTCCAGGCCGGGGACAAAGTCTTCGGGGACCACAGTCATGCCGAAAATTCTCGCACCCCCTGATCGGGCCGACGCTACCGGCCGGTAGCAAGCGCCGGTAGCGTGGACGCGATGGCAGGACCAGACCCGGCGCCAGGAAATGAGCACCTGCAAAGAATGCGTGTGGAGTACGGATCAGTGGAAAAGGACGGCAGCCCGGATCTCGACGCGGATTGGTTGCGCGACGGCTGGGTTTCGTTGTTGCGCAAATGGATCGGCGACGCCGAGCGGGCGGGGGTCGCCGAGCCCAACGCGTTGGTGCTGGCCACCGTGACCGCCGACGGCAGGCCGGCCAGCCGGTCGGTGCTGTGCAAGAGCGTCGACGAGACCGGGATCACTTTCTTCACCAACTATGACTCGGCCAAGGGCGACGATCTGGCCGCGACGCCGTACGCCTCGGCCACGTTTCCGTGGTATCAGCTCGGCCGCCAGGTCCACGTCCGCGGCCCGGTGCGCAAGGTCGCCGCGGAGGTCACCGAGGACTACTGGTCCAAGCGGCCGCGCGGGTCGCAACTGGGCGCGTGGGCGTCGCAACAGTCGCGGCCGATCGCCTCACGCGCGGCCCTGCTCGACCAGCTGGAGGAGGTGACCGCCCGGTTCGCCGATCGCGAGCGGGTCCCGGTCCCGCCGGGCTGGGGTGGCTACCTCATTGCCCCGGAGCTGGTGGAGTTCTGGCAGGGGCGGGAAAATCGGTTGCACAACCGCATCCGCATCACCGGGGGTCGGGTGGAACGCCTGCAGCCCTAACCCGCTGATGATGCACGTTGCGCCGCGGCGTGACGGGGTCGATTGCTGGCGTGACCAGCGGACTCGACCCCGGGCAGGCGTCCCATCGTCATAACGACTACCTTTTGCAGTAAGCACCAAGTCAGCAGCCATATCAGCCAGAGCGCAAAGGGGTTCTCGTGGCAGACACCGACGACACCGCCACTTTGAAGTACCCGGGCGGTGAAACCGACCTGGAGATCGTCAAGGCCACCGACGGCGCTGACGGCATCGCGCTGGGCTCGCTGTTGTCCAAGACCGGCTACACCACGTTCGACAACGGCTTCGTCAACACCGCTTCGTGCAAGAGCTCCATCACCTACATCGACGGCGACGCGGGCATCCTGCGCTACCGCGGCATCCCGATCGAGCAGCTCGCCGAGAAGTCGACCTTCATCGAGGTGAGCTACCTCTTGATCTACGGCGAACTGCCCGACAAGGAGCAGCTGGCCGACTTCACCAAGCGGATCCAGCTGCACACCATGCTGCACGAGGACCTCAAGCGATTCTTCGACGGCTTCCCGCGCAACGCGCACCCGATGCCGGTGTTGTCCAGCGCGGTCAACGCGCTGTCCGCCTACTACCCCGACTCGCTCGACCCGATGGACACCGAGGACGTCGAGCTCTCGACGATCCGGTTGCTGGCCAAGCTGCCGACCATCGCGGCCTACGCCTACAAGAAGTCCGTCGGCCAGCCGTTCCTCTACCCGGACAACTCCCTGTCGCTGGTGGAGAACTTCCTGCGGATGACGTTCGGGCTGCCCGCCGAGCCGTATGAGGCGGACCCCGAAATCGTTCGGGCGCTGGACATGCTGCTGATCCTGCACGCCGACCACGAACAGAACTGTTCGACCTCGACGGTCCGGTTGGTGGGGTCCTCCCAGGCCAACCTGTTCACCTCGATCTCCGGTGGGATCAACGCGCTGTGGGGGCCGCTGCACGGTGGCGCCAACCAGGCGGTGCTCGAGATGCTCGAGAAGATCCGCCAAAGCGACGACGACGTCAGCGAATTCGTGCGCAAGGTCAAGAACCGCGAAGCCGGCGTGAAGTTGATGGGCTTCGGGCACCGCGTCTACAAGAACTACGACCCGCGCGCCCGCATCGTCAAGGAGCAGGCCGACAAGATCCTGGCCAAGCTCGGCGGCGACGACGACCTGCTGGACATCGCCAAGCAACTGGAAGAGGCCGCGCTCACCGACGACTACTTCATCGAGCGCAAGCTGTACCCCAACGTCGACTTCTATACCGGCCTGATCTACCGGGCGCTGGGCTTCCCGACCCGGATGTTCACCGTCCTGTTCGCGCTGGGGCGGCTGCCCGGGTGGATCGCGCACTGGCGCGAGATGCACGACGAGGGCGACAGCAAGATCGGTCGGCCGCGCCAGATCTACACCGGTTACACCGAGCGCGACTACGTCACCATCGACGCGCGGTAACTGTCTTGGCGCCGGTAGCGCGGCGCCCGGTCAGTCGGCCTTTTTGAGCCAGCCCACGTACGCGAGGTAGACGCCGCACAGCGCGAGCAACCCGAAACCGATCCGCACGGCGATGATCGCTGCCCCCGACGTGTGGGTCGCGGTTTGCGCCCCCTTGACGATCGTCTGCGGCATGGCGAGCAGCGCGAAACCCCGCAGCAGCAGGAACCAGCCGAACAGCGAGATGATCACGGCGGCGACGCTGCGCCAATACTGGTGGAACGCCACGACGAACAGGCCGCAGAAAAACAAGAGCGCACCCAGCGCCCACGGCCACATCGGGTCGCTGGAGAAACCGGACAGTTCGTTCCCGATGCTTGCTGCCCTGATCGCGACAATCGCAGGGACCACGGCGATAAACGGTCCGAGCACGCGCGCGAATGACCGGGTGCGCTGCGAGCGATCGTCGGCGGTGACAGGCGTGCGCATGGTTACTGCTCCTTTCCCTGGGTCGAGGTCGGTGCAGCGCGTTCAACTTGGACGGACGGTTCATGGTTAACGTGCCGACGTCCGCGGACCGCGCGAAGACGATCGTATGAAAAACCCCTATTCATGCGCGCGGTGCTTCCCGGTCCGCGCGACGGGTCACCGGATCGCGGCGCGCCAGGGGCGACAGGGCGAATCCAAGGTGTTCGAGTTTGTGCGGATTGATCACCGAGCGGATGGTGCAGATCCTTCCGCCGTAGATGTCGAGGGTCAGGACGTTGATCAACGCGCCGTCGGGGTCGAAGGCGAGCACGCCAGGTTGCCCGTTGATCTGTGCACGCTGCAGTCGCACGCCGAGACTGCGGTAGGCACCCATGATTGCGGCCAGGGCCCGGTGCACGCGGTTTCGGCCGAAGATCGGTCGCGGCAGTCCGCGGCCGATACCGCCCCCGTCGCCGTAGAAGGACACGTCGTCGGCCAGCCATTGCACCAGATCGTCCAGATCACCATTCTGGGCCGCGGCGAAAAAGCGATCGGCGAGCTGATCGCGGCGCGTGGCGTCGGCGTCGAAGCGGCGGCGCCCCGCCGCGATGTGTCGGCGGGCCCTGTTGAGTAATTGGCGGCAATTGGCCGGTGACTTGTCGACGATGCGCGCGATGTCGGCGTAGTCGTAGGCGAACACCTCGCGCAGCAAGAAAACGGCGCGCTCCACGGGTGAGAGCGTCTCCAGCAGCAGCAGAAACGCCATCGATACCGAGTCGGACATGACGGCAACATCGGCGGCGTCGGGAACGGTCGAGGTGATCAGTGGCTCGGGAAGCCAAGGGCCCAGGTACTTTTCGCGTTGCACGCGGGCGGAGCGCAGATGGTCGATCGCGAGGCGGGTTGCGATGGTGGTCAACATCGAGCGCGGTGACTCGACGTGGTGACCGTGCTGCAAGTAGTCGAGGTAGCGCAGATACGTTCCCTGCACGATGTCCTCGGCGTCGGTGACGCTGCCGAGCATGCGATAGGCGATGGCGAACAGCAGCGGCCGCAGCTCGGCCGCGTCCCCTTGCTGTTCGGCACTGTCGCCGGGCGGGGGGTCGGTAGGAGGAGTCGTCATGTTCTGTAGACGACCGAGCCGTCGGTGGTGTGACAGGTGGCGAGCTGGATCGCCCACCGATGTCACGCGCGGCGGCCGTCGTTCGTCTCAGGGGCGTCCGCTCGAAAGAAAGGAAGACGATGAACGCCGCGCTATGGTCAGCACAAATCGTCCTGGCCGCGATATTCGCCCTGTCCGGAACGGTCAAGCTCACATTCAGCCGCGAACGACTACTGGCCACGGGTCAGACCGGCATCGCCATGTTTCCCATGCCGGTCGTCCGTTTCACCGCCGCATCGGAGATCCTCGCCGCGGCAGGACTTGTCGCGCCGGGACTGACGGGCATTGCGCTGATCTTGACGCCGCTCGCAGCGGCGGGCCTGTGCGTGGTCATGGTCGGCGCCGCGTGGGCGCACACGCGGCTGCACGAACGCCGCGCGGTCGCGGTCAACATCGCGCTACTCCTCTTGGCGGCATTCGTGGTGCTCTGCCGAGCCGCGATGTTGCACTGATCGGCCGCGATCACGGCTGGTGATCGATCGCCGCCAGCACCGCCATCGCGGCGTTGTGGCCGCCGATCCCCGACACCGCTCCACCGCGGCGGGTTCCGGAGCCGCACAGCATGATTCGATCGTGTGCGGTGGCCACACCCCATTGCCGCGCCGGCGTGTCCAGCGGGTCGTCATCCTCGGCGAACGGCCAGGACAGGCCGCCGTGGAAGATGTTGCCGCCGCTCATGTGCAGCGTCTTCTCGAGATCCAGCGTGGTGGTGGTCTCGAGGCAGGGGCGGCCCTGCGCGTCGGTCAGCAACAGGTCTTGAATCGGTTCGGCCAGAACGGAATTCATCGATGCGAGCACGTCGTCGGTCAGCCGATGGCGCAGCGCGTCGGCGTCGGCGCCGTCGAACAGCGAATGCGGGGTGTGCAGGCCGAACACCGTCATCGTGTGCGCTCCCGCGTCGCGCAGGTCCGCCGACAGGATGCTGGGATCGGTCAGCGAGTGGCAGTAGGCCTCGCACGGCAAGGGATGCGGCGGTCGGCCCGCGGCGGCCTGCGCGTAGGCGGTGTCGAGCTGTGTCCAGGTCTCGTTGACGTGGAAGGTCCCGGCGAAGGCCTGTTCGGGTGTGACGGCGTGGTCGCGTAGCCGGGGCAGCCGCGCCAGCACCATGTTCACCTTCACCTGCGCGCCGCCCGCCGCGGGCGCCGGTGCTTCGCCGAGTAGTCCGGCCAGGACGGTGGGTGCGACGCCGGCCAGGACGAACCGGGCGGTAAGGCGGTGGTCGTCCTCCCCGGCGCGATAGCGCACTTCGCCGGCCGGGTCGACGGCGTAAACGTCTGCGCCGGTGCATATTTCGGCGCCGTGGCGGACCGCCGCCGCGGCCAGGGCGGTGGTCACCGCGCCCATGCCGCCGAGCGGGACGTCCCAGTCTCCGGTGCCCCCGCCGAGCACGTGATACAGGAAGCAGACGTTCTGTGTCAGCGTCGGTTCGTCGAGGCGGGCGAAGGTGCCGATCAGGGCGTCGGTCGCGATCACCCCGCGAACCACGTCGTTGGCCACGGCGTCGGCGATGGCATGCCCGATGGGCTCGTCGATCATGGCCCGCCACGCGGCCGCGACGCGGCGCTCGTCGCCTGCCATCACGCGCCGGCGGGCGCCCTCGCGGGTGGGCAGCGGTTCGAGCAGGGTCGGCCAGAGGCGTTCGGTCACCAGCCGGCAGCGTCGGTAGAAGTCGGCGAAGCCCCGCGCGTCCCCGGCGGCCCCGATGGCGGCGAAGGTGTCGGCGGGCGACCCGATCAGCAGCCCGCTGCGCCCGCCGCTCGCCGGGTCGGGGGTGTAGGACGAAAACGGCCGCCGCGCCAGCCGCACCGCGGCGCCCAGATCCCGGACGATGCTGGGCGGCAGCAGGCTGACCAGGTAGGAGTAGCGCGATACCCGGACGTCGATGCCGTCGAAGGCTTGTGCCGAGACCGCGGCACCGCCGATGTGCTCCAGCCGTTCCAGCAGGCGCACCCGCAGACCGGCGCGGGCCAGGTACGCGGCGGCGACAAGACCGTTGTGGCCGCCCCCGACGATTACGGCGTCGGCGTCGGTCGCATGGTCGCTCAGCTCAGGTAGCCCTCGACCTCGTCGGGCGGCCGCACCTCCGCCTCTCGGGGGTCCCCGCCGCTCTCGCGCAGCGCGCGGCGCTGCCGCAGCAGGTCCCAGCACTGGTCGAGTTCGACCTCTACCCGGCGGAGGCGGTCATGTTCTTCGGACGTGTCGATGTCCCCGCGCTGCAGCTGGGCCCGCAGCGCCTTCTCCTCGGCGACCAGGTCGCGAATGACGGCGAGGGTGTCGTTGTCGGTCGGTTTACTGCCGTTGGCCATCGCTCCAGTGTGCCCGACCCGGGGGGTGGTGAATCGGTAGGCTGCATATCGCCTGGCACCCGGGCCGGCCCGGGCGAGTGAGATGAGGGAGGGCCGTCGTGAGCGTCAAACGGCTCGGCCTGCCCTGGCTGATCGCCCTGGTGATCATCCCACTTCTGCTGGCCGTGATCGGCCACGCGGTCTCGACCCGATCGGCGTCCGGTCGCGGGTCGCCGGCGCCCTCGACCAGCGGTGGCGCGCCGACGATTTCGTTGGCCGCGTTCTCGATGGCCCGCAGCGGCGACAGCGTCACCCTGACCGGGGCCTTCCCCGACGAGACCGCCAAAGCCGCGTTGCTGAAGGTGCTCGGCAGCGCGCTGCCGGCCGGCGTCGGCGTCGTCGACCAGATCCGCATCGACCCGGCCGTCGACGCCCTCGATTTCGCCAAGGCCAAACCGGTTTTCGCCGACAGCGCGTCGATCGCCGATTTCACGCTCACGGTTGGCGGCGACACCATCACGCTGGCCGGCACCGCGGCGTCGCCGGACCAGAAGGACACCATCGACACCGATGCCAAGCGGGTCTGGTCCAACCTGAATGTCGTTGACAACCTTGCCATTAACTCACCGACGTCTGCGCCGCCCGGTGCCGCCGCGTCGTGCGCCAACCTGCAGTCGGCGATCAACACCCTGACCGACGGGGCGCTCACCTTCGAGTCGAACCTCGGTAATTTGACCGCGTCCGACGAGCAGGTTCTGACCGGGGTCGCCGACAAACTCAAGGCATGCCCGAACGCTCGGGTGGCGATCAACGGCTACGCCGACAGCACCGGCAATACCAGCCTGAACGTTCCGTTGAGCGAACAGCGCGCCCAAACCGTCGCGGCGTTTCTGGAAGCCCATGGCGTGCCAGGCGACCGCTTGACCACCACGGGTTTCGGTTCGGCCAACCCGGTCGCGCCCAATGGCACCGACGACGGTCGCGCCCAGAATCGCCGGGTCGAAATCGTGGTGAGCTGAGGAGCATTCGGCATGGACTTCGTCATCGGGTGGTTGTGGTACCTGCTCGCTTTCCTGGCGGGCTCGGCCGTCGCCTGGGTGATCGCCACGATCCTCGACCGGGTGCGCGAGGGCGTGCGATGACCCACGTGAACTGGTGGCTTTTCGGCCTGTCCTTCGCGCTGGGGCTGGCGCTGACGCTCGCGCTGATGATACCTCCCGCCAAAACCCAAGCGCCGGTGCCGGATTCGCGGGATGAGCGGGCGGCGCGCGAGCCCGACACCACCCGGATCCCGATCACCGAAAAGCGCACCACGACAATCCCGGCCACCGAACGGCGCACCACGAAGATCCCGGCCGCCAAGGAATCGCCGACCACCAAAATAGCGGTGACGCCCCGCGCGCCGTACGGCCCGGGCTCCGCCGACGCAGGCCCTGACGGCGGCGGGCCGGCGGGATTCCTGATCAAGGCCCGGATGGCCGAAAGGCTGTACCTCACGCCCGACGATCCGTCCTACGACTCGACCACCGCCCAGGTCTGGTTTCGGGACGAAAAGTCCGCGCAGCAAGCCGGTTTCACGCCGTGGCGCGACCACGAGGACTACCCGTAGAGCGCTAGCTGGGGGCGGGGATCCGCAACACCAGGCGAGCACCACCGAGCGGGCTGCTCTCCAGCGAAGCGGTCCCGCCGTGCAGCTGGGCCTGTTGGGCCACCAGCGCCAATCCCAGGCCCGACCCGGAATGGGAGGCCGTCGATCCGCGAGAAAACCGATCGAAGACCACCTGTCGTTCGTCCTCGGGCACGCCGCTGCCGTTGTCGTCGATCGCGATCTCCACACCGGCGCGCGAGCTGACCGCCGACAGCTGGACGCGGGTGGCGCCGCCATGCTTGACGGCATTGGCGATCGCGTTGTCGACGGTCAGGCGCAACCCGGCCGGTAACCCGACGATGATGCAGGTGGGTGACGGCACCAGCGAAACGTCGACCCCCGGGTAGATCCGGGCGGCGTCGTGCGCGGCGCGGTCCAGCAGCTCGGTGATGTCGACGGGCACGTGGTCGTCGGCCGTCGACAGTTCGCCCTGGGCCAGCCGCTCGAGGGCGGTCAACGTGGCCTCGATCCGCGACTGCGTGCGGACCACGTCGCCCAACACCTCCTTGCGCTGGTCGTCGGGCATGTCCAGGGTGGACAGCACCTCGAGGTTGGTGCGCATCGCGGTCAGCGGGGTGCGCAGTTCGTGCGAGGACACGGCGGCGAAGTCGCGCGCCGACGCGAGCGCATCCTTGGTCCGGTCCTGTTCGGTCCAGATGCGCTGCAGCATCCCGCGCATGGCTTCGGCGATCTCGACCGCCTCGCTGGCGCCACGCACCGCCACCTGCGGGCGTTCGTCGGCATCGATCGAACGGGCTTGCTGGGCCAGGCGTTTGAACGGCCGCACCGCGAAAGCCGCCAGGAGCCAAGCGAATACCGCCGCCGCGCCGATCGACAGCGCGCAGATCAGGATCACCCGCCGATGCAGGTTGTTGGTCTGGGCGATGGTGTCGTCGTAGGTCGCGCCCACCGCCAGCGTCGCCGGCTGCGGCGCGCGGACCTCGAGCGTTCGCACTCGATAGCGCACCCCGTTGATGTAGGTGTCGGCATAGCCCACGTCCAGCGGCGGCAGCGTGACGTCCGAGTTGGACTTGACCTGGCCGTCGCGCCGCACGGTGATCACGGTGTCCTGATCGTTGGGGGTGCGGGGGATGTCGTCGGGACCGCGGGGCAGGAAGGGGATGGCGAAACCGGCAGCCTCGTCCAGGCGGCGATCCAGGCGTTCCTTCCAGGCGCTGGTGATGCCGAACCACACCACCGCTCCGGCGATGACCACCACGATCGCGGTGCCGATGGCCGTCGCGACCGCGACCCGGGCCCGGAGCGAGGGCGTCCGGGTCAGGATTCGGGACAGGAACTTCATGGCCGGCCGACCTGATTACTGCATGCGCAGTACGAATCCCACTCCGCGCACGGTGTGCAGCAGCCGGGGGCCGCCGTTCGCCTCCAGCTTGCGGCGCAGGTATCCGATGAACACATCGACGACGTTGGTGTCGGCGGCGAAGTCATAGCCCCACACCAGCTCGAGCAGCTGCGCGCGGGACAGCACCGCGGTCTTGTGCTCGGCCAGCACCGCCAGCAGGTCGAATTCCCGCTTGGTCAGGTCGACGTCGACGCCGTTGACCCGGGCGCGCCGGCCCGGGATGTCGACCTCCAGCGGGCCCA
Organism: Mycobacterium sp. 1245852.3; assembly: GCF_001669335.1. Lineage (NCBI taxonomy): Bacteria > Bacillati > Actinomycetota > Actinomycetes > Mycobacteriales > Mycobacteriaceae > Mycobacterium > Mycobacterium sp. 1245852.3. Next base: position 27,254 of record NZ_LZLL01000513.1, read on the forward strand.
CCGTGATGGTTTCCGAGGACGACGTGGCCGTGGCGCCGCGGCGGCGCAGCAGCGCCTTGACCCGCGCCACCAGCTCGGCCAGCACGAAGGGCTTGACCAGGTAGTCGTCGGCGCCGGCCTCCAGGCCCGCCACCCGATCGTCGACCGAGCTGCGGGCGGACAGCACGCAGACCGGGACGTCGTTGTCCATGGCGCGCAGCGCCGTGACCACGCTGACGCCGTCCAGCACGGGCATGTTGATGTCGAGCACGATCGCGTCCGGGCGCGTCTCGGTGGCGCTGCGCAACGCCTCGGCGCCGTCGACCGCGGTCGACACCTCGAATCCGGACAGCCGCAGACCGCGTTCGAGCGACGCGAGCACATCTGAATCGTCGTCGACGACCAAGACCCGCGGTGAGCTAGCTCCAGTGTCCATGCGGCCCATTTTGCCTGATTGTCGACTATCGCTGTGGGAGGCGCGACCTGGGGGCCGAGCAGTCGCAAAAGCACCCGAAACGCCGAGGAAACCGGGACATTTGCGTCTGCTCGCGGGGTTAGGTGGCGGGCAGGCCGATGTTGCGGTAGCGCCGCAACCGGGCCGCCAGCCGTTCGGCGGCGGGAAGATCGCGCAGCGCCTGCACCTCGGCGGCGATGGCCCGCGCCAACCGCTGCGCGAACTCGACCGGCTCGTCGGCGGCGTCGGGATGCTCCGGCACGACGGCGTCAACAATTCCAGACTCCAGAAGATCACGCGATCGGATGCCCTGTGCCGCAGCGAGTTCCGGGGCGTGATCGGTGTCGCGGAAGACGATCGCGCTGGCCCCCTCGGGCGGTAGCGGCGCCAGCCAGCCGTGCAACGCCGCCAGCACCCGGTCGGCGGGCACCATCGCCAGCGCCGGCCCGCCGCTGCCCTGGCCCAGCAGCACCGACACCGTCGGCGTATCCAGCGTCACCAGCTCGGCCAGGCACTGGGCGATCTGGCCGGCCAGCCCGCCCTGTTCGGCCTCGGCCGACAGGGCCGGGCCCGCGGTGTCGATCACCAGCACCAGCGGCAGCCGCAGCTCGGCGGCCAGCGCCATGCCGCGCCGGGCTTCCCGCAGCGAGGCCGGCCCCACCAGACCGCCCGTCAGTCGCTGCTGGCCCAGCACCACCACCGGCTGGCCGGCGAAGCGGGCCAGCGCCAACACCGTCGTCGCCGCCTCGCCCTGGCCGGTCCCGGACAGCAGCACCCGGTCGGTGGCGCCGTGCCGCAGCAACAGTCCCACCCCGGGCCGGTCCGGCCGTCGCGACGCCACCACCGAATCCCACGCGGGAACGTCGGGTGTCGGTTCGGGTGGCGCCGGGGCGGGCAGCGGTTCGGGGGCGTCGGCGATGACGGTCATCGCGCGGTGCAGGGTGCGGCGCAGCTCATCGAGCGGGACGACGCCGTCGATCACGCCGTGGCGCTGCAGGTTCTCCGCGGTCTGCACGCCATCGGGGAACGGTTCGCCGTAGAGGAGTTGGTAGACGCGCGGGCCCAGGAAGCCGATCAACGCGCCCGGCTCGGCGACCGTGACGTGGCCCAGCGAGCCCCACGACGCAAACACCCCACCGGTCGTCGGATTGCGCAGGTACACCAGGTACGGCAGGTGTGCCTGCTTGTGCAGCCGCACGGCCGCGGCGATCTTCACCATCTGCAGAAACGCGACCGTGCCCTCTTGCATGCGGGTGCCGCCGGAGCTCGGCGAGGCCAGCAGCGGCAGCCCCTCGGCCGTGGCCCGCTGCACCGCGGCGGTGATCCGTTCGGCCGCCACGACACCGATCGAACCGCCCAGGAAGCCGAACTCGCACACCACTACCGCGACCCGGCGCCCGAAGACGCGCCCCTCGCCGGTCAGCACCGATTCGTCCAGACCCGTCGCGGCGCGGGCATCGGCCAGCTCCTGGGCGTAGGACGCGCTGACCGGCACCGCCAGCGGCTCGGTGTCCCAGCGGAGAAAGGAATTTTCGTCCAGCACCGCATCGCGCAGTTCACCAGCCGTGATACGACTCACGAGACGAGGCTATATAGGGTGGCTGCCATGATCGGTGTTACCCAGGCCGAGGCCGTGATGACCATCGAGCTGCAGCGTCCCGAGCGCCGCAACGCCTTGAACTCCGAGCTGGTCGAGGAGCTGCGCGAGGCCGTGCTGAAGGCGGGCGACGGCTCCACCCGCGCGATCGTGCTGACCGGTCAGGGCACGGTGTTCTGCGCCGGCGCGGACCTGTCCGGGGACGCCTTCGCCGCCGACTACCCCGACCGGCTCGTCGAGCTGCACAGGGTGCTCGACGCCACGCTGATCCCGGTCATCGGGGCCATCAACGGCCCGGCGATCGGCGCCGGCCTGCAACTGGCCATGCAATGCGACCTGCGGGTGGTGGCACCCGACGCGTTCTTCCAGTTCCCCACCTCGAAATATGGTCTGGCATTGGACAACTGGAGCATCCGGCGGTTGTCCTCGCTCGTCGGCCACGGCCGCGCCCGGGCCATGCTGCTGACGGCGGAGAAGCTGCCCGCCGACGTGGCGCTGCAAACGGGGATGGCCAACCGCATCGGCACGCTCGCCGACGCGCAGGCCTGGGCGGCCGAGATCGCCGGGCTGGCGCCGCTGGCGATCCAGCACGCCAAGCGGGTGCTCAACGACGACGGCGCCATCGAGGAGGCCGGGCCGGTGCACAAGGAACTCTTCGATAAGGCCTGGAGCAGCCAAGACGTCATCGAAGCCCAGGTCGCCCGGATCGAGAAGCGGCCGCCGAAGTTCCAGGGGGCCTGACGATCATGCGGGGGACGCTGCGGCTGGTCGCCGGTACGGCGTCGCTGGCGGCCGGAAGTTGGCTGGTGCGAGCGCTGCACGGCGCGCCGGACGCGCTCGGCGCCCACCCCGCCTCGATCGCCGCGGTGACGGCGGGGTCGCCGAACTACCGCGACGGCGCTTTCGTCAACCTCGAGCCCCCCTCGGAAGCCAGGATGGACCGCGAGCAACTGCGGCTGGTCGCCTGGGAGCTGATCGGGAACCGGGGCGGCAGCCGGCCGAAGGGGCCGATCCCGCTGGCGTCGCCGGGAATCCTCGACGCCGACCCCAGCCGGCTGGCCGTCAGCTGGTTCGGCCACTCCACGGCGCTGCTGGAGATCGACGGCTACCGGGTGCTCACCGATCCGGTGTGGAGCGACCGGTGTTCACCCTCCGACGTCGTCGGCCCGCAGCGGCTGCACCCGCCGCCGATCCAACTCGAGGCGCTGCCCGCCGTCGATGCGGTGGTGATCAGCCATGACCATTACGACCACCTCGACATCGACACGGTCCTGGCGCTGGCCCGCACCCAGCGGGCCCCGTTCTTCGTGCCGCTCGGCATCGGGGCCCACCTGCGCAGGTGGGGGATACCCGAGCACCGCATCGTCGAACTCGACTGGCACCAGAGCGCCAAGGTCGACGAGCTCACGGTGGTTTGTGTACCGGCGCGGCACTTTTCGGGACGCTTTCTGGACCGCAACACGACGCTGTGGGCGTCGTGGGCGTTCGTCGGGCCCACCCATCGCGCGTACTTCGGCGGCGACACCGGCTACACCAAGAGCTTCGCGCAGATCGGCGCCGACCACGGACCGTTCGACGTGACCCTGCTGCCCATCGGGGCCTACAACACGGCGTGGCCCGACGTGCACATGAACCCCGAGGAGGCGGTGCGGGCGCACCTGGACGTCACCGACGGCGGGCTGCTGGTGCCAATCCATTGGGGCACTTTCCGGTTGGCCCCCCACCCGTGGGCGGAACCGGTTGAGCGCCTGCTCGCCGCCGCGGGACCCGAGGGCGTGAACGTGGCGGTGCCGCTGCCCGGTCAACGCATCGATCCCGCGGCGCCGAAGGAATCCGATCCCTGGTGGCGGCTGTAGGTTCCCGCGACGCGCATCGTCACCGCGTTAGGGTGCGCGGGTGACCACACGCGCGGCCATGGCCGCCATCGCCGCGGCGCTGGTCGGGCTGACGGGTTGCGGTTCCGGCCAGCCGACCGCCGGGCCGCCGTCCACACTGTCCGACGTCCCGCCCAACCAGGTCTTCGGCGTATCGATCCCCGCCGGCCGCATCGACGAGGCCGTCGCCAAGGTCGACGGACTGGTCGGCGACCTGATGAAAAGCAGCGGCATCCCCGGAATGGCCGTGGCCATTGTGCACGACGGGAAAATATTGTACGCCAAAGGTTTTGGCGTCAAAGACGTCAGCAAGGGGCAGGGACAGGACAACAAGGTGGACGCCGACACCGTCTTCCAGTTGGCGTCGGTGTCCAAATCGGTCGGCGCGACCGTGATCGCGCACGAAGTCAGCGACAACGTTGTCGCCTGGGACACGCCCGTCGCGGCCAAGCTGCCGTGGTTCGCGCTGAGCGATCCCTATGTCACCGGCCATGTGACCGTCGGCGACCTGTATGCGCATCGCTCCGGGCTGCCCGACCACGCCGGTGACAAGCTCGAAGACCTGGGCTACGACCGTCGGCAAACGCTCGAGCGGCTCAAGTACCTGCCGCTGGACCCGTTCCGAATCAGCTACGCCTACACCAACTATGGGATCACCGCCGGGGCGGAGGCGGTGGCGGCCGCGGCGGGCAAGCCGTGGGAGGACCTGTCCGACGAGGTGCTCTACCGCCCGCTGGGCATGACGTCGACCAGCTCACGGTTCGCCGATTTCCTCGCCCGGCCCAACCATGCGGTCAACCACATCAAGATCGACGGCACGTGGCAGGCCCGGTTCCAGCGTGACCCCGATGCCCAGTCGCCCGCGGGCGGCATCAGCTCATCGGTGAACGACATGGCCCGTTGGCTGATGATGTTGCTGGGCAACGGAACCTACGACGGCCGGCGGATCGTCTCGCCGGAAGCGCTGCTGCCCGCCATCAGCCCGCAGGTGGTATCGGCGCCCGCGAAAACTCCGCAGGCGCGCACCGGGTTTTATGGATACGGTTTCAACTCCTCGGTGGATTCTTCGGGACGCACCGAGTACAGCCATTCGGGCGCTTTCGATCTGGGCGCGGCGACCAACTTCGTCGCGCTGCCCGCCGAGGATTTGGGCATCATCGCGCTGACCAACGCCGCGCCCTACGGCATCCCGGAAACGCTGACCGCCGAATTCATGGACCTCGTCCAGTACGGCCACATTCGCGAGGACTGGGGGCCCTTGTACAACAAGGCGATCGGCTGGCTGAACAACCCGCTGGGCTCACTGGTCGGCAAGCAACCCCCGGCCAACCCCGCACCGGCCAGACCCCTCGGCGACTACGCCGGCATCTACGCCAGCGACTACTGGGGACCGGCCGTCGTCACCGAACACGACGGCGCGCTGCAACTGGCGATGGGCCCGAGGCACCGGACGCTCACCCTCACCCACTGGGACGGCGACACCTTCACCTTCGGCCTAACCGACGAAAACGCCCCACCGGGAACGATTTCCAAGGCTACGTTTTCTGGTTCGCCGACGCCTTCGCTGAACTTGGAATACTACGACTCCGACAAGCTGGGGACCTTCACGCGATGACTCTCGCTGCTACGTCTGGCCTGACCGACGCCGAAGTGGCGCAGCGGGTGGCCGACGGCAAGACCAACGCGGTGCGCGAACGCGCCACGCGCAGCATCACCGATATCGTGCGCGCCAACGTCTTCACCCGGATCAACGCGATACTGGGGGTGCTGCTGCTGATCGTGCTGGCGACCGGTTCGCTGATCAACGGCATGTTCGGGCTGCTGATCATCGCCAACAGTGTCGTCGGCATGGTCCAAGAGATCCGGGCCAAGCAGACCCTGGACAAGCTGGCGATCGTCGGGCAGGCGAAACCCTTGGTGCGCAGGCAATCCGGCGCCCGGGCGGTGCCGCCCGCCGAGGTGGTGCTGGACGACATCATCGAGCTGGGCCCCGGGGATCAGGTCGTCGTCGACGGCGAGATCGTCGAGGAGGCGAGCCTGGAAGTCGACGAGTCGCTGCTGACCGGTGAGGCCGACCCCATCGCCAAGACCGTCGGCGACGCGGTGCTGTCGGGCAGTTTCGTCGTCGCGGGCAGCGGCGCCTACCGCGCCACCAAGGTCGGACCGGACGCCTATGCGACCAGGCTCGCCGAGGAGGCCAGCAAGTTCACCCTGGTGAAATCCGAACTGCGCAACGGCATCAACCGCATTTTGCAGTTCATCACCTACCTCTTGGTGCCCGCCGGTCTGCTCACCATCTACACCCAGCTGTTCACCACCACGCACACCGGCTGGCGGCAGGCCGTGCTGCGCACCGTCGGCGCGCTGGTGCCCATGGTCCCGGAAGGGCTGGTGTTGCTGACGTCGGTCGCGTTCGCGGTCGGGGTGGTCCGGCTCGGCCAGCGCCGCTGCCTGGTGCAGGAGCTGCCCGCCATCGAGGGACTCGCGCGGGTCGACGTGGTCTGCGCGGACAAGACCGGCACCCTGACCGAAAGCGGCATGCGGGTCGCGCGGGTCGACGAACTCGACGACCCGGGGCAGCGCCCGCCCATCGCCGACGTGCTGGCGTCGTTGGCCGCCCAGGATCCGCGACCCAACGCGAGCATGCGGGCGATCGCCGAGACCTACAGCGAGCCACCCGGCTGGACCGCAACGGCGACAGCACCTTTCAAGTCGGCCACCAAGTGGAGCGGCGTCTCTTTTCAAGACCACGGCAACTGGGTGATGGGAGCCCCGGACGTGCTGCTCGAGCCGGGATCGGCGGCCGCCGAACAGGCCGAGCGGATCGGCGCGCAGGGGATGCGGGTCCTGCTGGTCGTCGCCGGCGACGTCGCCGTCGATCACCCCGACGCGCCGGGCCGCGTCACCCCCGTCGCGCTGGTGGTCCTCGAACAGAAGGTGCGACCGGACGCCCGCGAGACGCTGGATTACTTTGCCGGTCAAGGTGTTTCGGTCAAGGTGCTGTCCGGTGACAACGCCGTCTCGGTCGGGGCCGTCGCCGGTAAGCTCGGGCTGCACGGCGAGACGATGGACGCGCGCCAATTGCCGTCGGAGCCGGCACCATTGGCCGACGCGCTGGAATCCCACACCACGTTCGGTCGGGTCCGGCCGGACCAGAAACGCGCCATCGTGCACGCCCTGCAGTCGCGTGGCCACGCCGTGGCGATGACCGGTGACGGTGTCAACGACGTGCTGGCCCTCAAGGACGCCGACATCGGCGTCGCGATGGGCGCCGGCAGCCCGGCGTCTCGCGCCGTCGCCCAGATCGTCCTGCTGGACAACAGGTTTGCCACGCTGCCCTACGTCGTCGGCGAGGGACGCCGGGTGATCGGCAACATCGAGCGCGTCGCCAACCTGTTCCTGACCAAGACGGTGTACTCGGTCCTGCTGGCCTTGCTGGTGGGCATCGAATGCCTGCTCGCCAAGCCCCTGAAGGCCGACCCGCTGCTGTATCCGTTCCAACCCATCCACGTCACCATCGCCGCCTGGTTCACCATCGGCATACCGTCGTTCATCCTGTCGCTGGCGCCCAACAACGAACGGGCCCACTCGGGTTTCGTGCGCCGGGTGCTCACCTCGGCGCTGCCCTGCGGGCTGATCGTCGGCACCGCGACGTTCGCGTCCTATCTGCTGGCCTATCACGGCCGCCACGCCACCTACGTCCAACAGGATCAGGCGTCGACCGCGGCGCTGATCACGCTGCTGATGACGGCGCTGTGGGTGCTGGCGGTGGTGGCGCGCCCCTACCAGTGGTGGCGGGTGGCGCTGGTAATCGCTTCGGGCCTGGCCTATGTGGTGATTTTCAGCCTGCCGCTGGCGCGTAAGGCGTTCCTGCTCGACCCCTCCAATGTCGCGGTGACCGCCACGGCGCTGGGGGTCGGCGTGCTGGGCGCGGCGGCGATCGAGGCCACGTGGTGGATCCGGGCCAAAGTGCTGGGCGTGCAGCCGCGGTTGTGGCGCTGAGCGCGCCGAACTCACCGCGGGGCGTCGTCACCGGCCAAGTACGATGCCGGGAAAAGGGAGGGCGCATGGGATTCCTGGATAAGGCGAAGGACCTGTTGTCGCAGAACGCCGACAAGGTCGAAAAGGCGATCTACAAGGCCGGCGAGTTCGTCGACGACAAGACGCAGGGCAAGTACACCGACACCATCCACCAGGTGCAGGAGCAGGCCAAGAAGGCCGCCGGCACCGCGGACACCGGCGACCAGCAGAACTGAGCAATGGCCAAGCTTTCCGGATCCATCGATGTCCCGCTGCCACCCGAGGTGGCCTGGCAGCACGCCTCTGACCTGTCCCGGTACAAGGACTGGCTGACCATTCACCGGGTGTGGCGCAGCACCTTGCCCGACGAGATCGAAAAGGGCACGGTCGTCGAGTCGATCGTCGAGGTCAAGGGCATGTACAACCGGATCAAATGGACGGTGGTGCGCTACAAACCGCCCGAGGGCATGACGCTCAACGGCGACGGCGTCGGCGGGGTCAAGGTCAAGCTGATGGCCAAGATCGCGCCCAAGGACGACGGCTCGGTCGTCAGCTTCGACGTGCATCTGGGCGGCCCGGCGCTGTTCGGGCCCATCGGCATGATCGTCGCTGCCGCCCTGCGCGGCGACATCGACCGGTCGCTGGAGAACTTCGTCACGGTGTTCACCCGATCCGACCCCAGCACAAACGGCGACGGCAGGGCGCACGGCTGACCGCCGATGAGTTTTCGGTGGGGCGGCAGTCGGTAGTGGTGAAGCCCCCCTGTCCGGGGCCAGACACCCCAAGGAGGTCACCGTGCCCACCCGTGACAGCGCGCCGCTGGGCGCTCCCTGCTGGATCGACCTGACCACATCCGACGTGGCCCGTGCCCAGGAGTTCTACGGCGTGGTCTTCGGCTGGACGTTCGAGTCCGCCGGTCCCGAGTACCACGGATACGTCAACGCCGCCAAGGACGGCCATATGGTCGCGGGCCTGATGGCCAACCGGCCCGAAGCAGGATCACCGGACCACTGGACCACCTATTTTCACACCGCCGACCTCGACGCCACGCTGTCCGCGGTGACCGGGGCCGGCGGGTCGGTGTGCATGGCGATCGAGGTGCCCGCCAAGGGCCACATGGCCGTGGCGACCGACCCAACCGGCGCGGTGTTCGGCTTGTGGCAGCCGCTGGAGCACCGTGGCTTCGAGCTCATCGGGGCGGCCGG
>NZ_LZLL01000514.1:0-5489 GCF_001669335.1 Mycobacterium sp. 1245852.3
GGAATGTGAACAGCTCGCCGCGTATCTGGTGACCGAATCCGTCCCGCTGATGGCTCCAACCGTCGAATCCGGCGCTCGCACACCGGGTTTGGCCAACGTCGCGCTGCTGCGCCGGCCCGCCGACATGGACCAGGCGACCTGGCTGACGCGGTGGCAGGGTCACCACACCTCGGTGGCGATCGAAACGCAGTCGACGTTCGGCTACACCCAGAACTGGGTGGTGCGGGCGCTGACCCCGGATGCGCCGGGAATCTCCGGCATCGTCGAGGAGTTGTTCCCGATCGAGGCCATCACCGACCTCCACGCTTTCTTCGGAGCCGCCGATGACGACGACCTACAGGACCGGATGGGGCGAATGGTCGCCAGCACCAGCGCCTTTGGCGCCAACGAGAACATCGACACGGTGCCGACGAGCCGGTACGTCTTCGCCAGCCCGTTCAACGGATGAGGGGCTCTCATGACGACACTGCGCGACGCGGTCGCCTTGGCCGCGACGGAAAGCGGCCTGGCGGTGGTGTCGACCGTCCGCGCTGACGCGACGGTCCAGGCTTCGCTGGTGAACGTGGGGCTGCTGACGCACCCCGCGGACGGCCAGCCAGTTCTCGGCTTCACCACCTACGGCAAGGTCAAGCTGGCCAACCTGCGGGCCCGACCGCAGCTGGCCGTCACCTTTCGCAACGGGTGGCAGTGGGCGACGGTCGAGGGCCGCGCCGAGCTGGCCGGCCCGGCCGACAGCCGGCCCTGGCTCACGGACGCCGATCAGTTGCGGCTGCTGCTTCGCGACGTGTTCACCGCCGCGGGCGGCACGCACGACGACTGGGACGAATACGACAGGGTGATGGCCGCCGAGGGTCGCGCCGTGGTGTTGATCGCGCCAACCCGCGTCTACAGCAACGGCTAGCCTGGTTAGGCTGCTGGCGTGACGCTGCAGATCGATGACGACAAACGGGTACGTACCCTCACACTGAACCGGCCCGAGGCGCTCAACGCGTTCAACGAAGCCCTCTACGACGCCACTGCCGAGGCGTTGCTGGCCGCCGCCGACGATCCCGAGGTCGCGGTCGTGCTGCTGACCGGCGCGGGCCGTGGTTTCAGCGCCGGTACCGATCTGGCCGAAATGCAGGCACGCATCACCGACCCGGACTTCACCCCGGGCAAGCATGGCTTCATCGGACTGATCAGCGCGCTCAGCGCTTTTCCCAAGCCGCTGATCTGCGCGGTGAACGGCGTCGGCGTGGGCATCGGCGCCACCATCCTCGGCTACGCCGATCTGGCGTTCATGTCGTCGACCGCCCGCCTGAAGTGCCCGTTCACCAGCCTGGGCGTGGCGCCCGAAGCGGCATCGTCATACCTGCTGCCCCAGCTGGTGGGCCGGCAGAACGCGGCCTGGCTGCTGATGTCGTCGGAATGGGTCGCCGCCGACGAGGCCCTGCGGATGGGACTGGTCTGGCGGGTCTGCGAACCCGACGAGCTGCTGACGCAGGCCCGTCAGCACGCGGAAATCCTTGCCTCCCGGCCGATCTCGAGCTTGATGGCCGTCAAGCACACCATGATGGAGCCCGTCCGGCCCGAGATTGTGGCGGCCACCGCCCGCGAGAACGCCCACTTCGCCGAGCTCATGGGCGCACAGGCCAACGCCGCGGCGCTGGCCGCGTTCAACAAAAGTTGAAGCGCAAACGCTGACGGCGGCTAGGCCGACTGGGCCGTCTGCAGCTTGGCCGAGGCGGCGAGGATGGCCCGCAGGGTGCGCCGGCAGCGGCCGCAGTCACCACCGGCCCCACAGGCGGCGGCGATCTCTTTGGAGGTCGATGCGCCCTGCGCGACGACGTCGCACACGGTCTGGTTGGTGGCCCCAACACAGAGGCAGACGTACATCAGCGCACCTCCCGCATTTCGGCGTCCCCTTCGTCGAAAGCCCGGTCCAGCGTCTGCGAATCGTCCCGGCCGCCGGCGTTCCGAGTCATCAGGCACCGGGGCGATGGGGCCGAATTCATACGCCGCATATTAGTGGAGTCTAACCTAAGTTCGTTAGCCGAGTCTAACCTAACCAAGGGGTGACTTACCCCACTCGGGGACCCACTGAGCGCAGCCAAACCTTGCTGGAACATTCCCGGCGGCCGTGGCAAAGTGCTGCTACAGCCCAGGTTTGTGCGCTCCAGCCCAGCGTGCCCGCCGCGGCCACATACGACAGCCGCTCACACCATAGGAGTGACAATGCAAGGGGATCCGGAAGTTTTGCGTCTGCTCAACGAGCAGCTGACCAGCGAGCTCACCGCGATCAACCAATACTTCCTGCACTCCAAGATGCAGGACAACTGGGGTTTCACCGAGTTAGCTGGGCACACCCGGGCCGAGTCCTTCGACGAGATGCGACACGCCGAGGCGATCACCGACCGCATTCTTCTGCTCGACGGCTTGCCGAACTACCAGCGCCTCTTCTCGCTGCGCATCGGTCAGACGCTGCGTGAGCAGTTCGAGGCCGACCTGGCCATCGAGTACGAGGTGATGGAGCGGCTCAAGCCGGCGATCATCCTGTGCCGCGAAAAGCAGGACTCCACCACCGCGACGCTGTTCGAGAACATCGTGGCGGACGAGGAAAAGCACATCGACTACCTCGAGACCCAACTCGAGTTGATGGACAAGCTCGGTGTGGAGTTGTACTCGGCGCAGTGCGTGTCGCGCCCACCCAGCTGACCCGGCCGGCGGCGAAATAGGTAACGTCGCCCAGGTATGACGAGCCCAAGGGCAGCGACCCAAACTCGCCCGGCTTCCGGTGCCGCATCCAGCGGCGAGCTGATCAGCCCGCAACGACGCAATCTGATCTTCATCGCGATCGTGCTCGGCATGCTGCTCGCGGCGCTGGACCAGACCATCGTCGCGACGGCGCTGCCGACCATCGTCGCCAACCTGGGCGATGCCGGGCATCAGTCCTGGGTGGTCACCAGCTATCTGCTCGCATCGACCATCGTCACGGCGCTGGTGGGTAAGCTCGGCGACGTCTTCGGCCGCAAACGCGTATTCCAAACGGCCATAGTCTTTTTCGTCATCGGCTCAATACTGTGCGGACTGGCCCAGTCGATGGCAATGCTGGTGGGTGCGCGCGCGCTGCAAGGGATCGGCGGTGGCGCCATCACCGTCACGGCCAGCGCGCTGATCGGCGAGGTCGTCCCCCTGCGCGAGCGGGGCCGATATCAGGGCATCCTCGGGGCGGTCTTCGGCGTCACCACGGTCATCGGCCCGCTGCTCGGCGGCTACTTCACCGACTACCTGACCTGGCGCTGGGCGTTCTGGGTCAACGTGCCGATCTCGGTCGTGGTCGTCTTCGTTGCCGCAGCGGCGATTCCCGCCCTGACCGCGTCCGCCAAGCCCGTCATCGACTACGCCGGCATCACGTTCGTGGGCCTGGGCGCCGCGGGCCTGACGCTGGCCACCAGCTGGGGCGGCACCCTCTACCCGTGGGGATCACCGACCATCATCGGTCTGTTCGTCGGCGCTGCGATAGCGCTCGGCGTGTTCGTGATGGTGGAACGGCGCGCGGCCGAACCCATCTTGCCGATTCGGTTGTTCGGGAGCCCGGTGTTCACCGTCTGCTGCGTGCTGTCCTTCGTGGTGGGCTTCGCCATGCTGGGCGCGATGACCTTCCTGCCGACTTATATGCAGTACGTCAACGGGGTTTCGGCGACCACCTCGGGCCTGCGCACCCTGCCCATGGTGCTCGGCATGCTGGTCACCTCGACGGGCAGCGGTACCATCGTCGGCCGGACCGGGCGCTACAAGGTCTTTCCGGTGGCCGGCACCGCGCTGATGGCGTTGGCCTTCCTGCTGATGTCGCGCATGCAGCCGTCCACCTCCGCCCTGATCCAGTCGCTTTACCTGGTGATCCTCGGCGCCGGCATCGGATTGTCCATGCAGGTGCTGATCCTCATCGTGCAGAACACGTCGAATTTCGAAGACCTCGGCGTCGCCACCTCGGGTGTGACGTTTTTCCGGACCATCGGAAGTTCGTTCGGCGCGGCCATTTTCGGCTCGCTGTTCGTGAACTTCCTCAACGGCCGCATCGGTGCGGCCCTGGCGGCCAGCGGCGCACCGCCCAGCGCGGTCAGTTCACCCGGGGCTTTGCACCGGCAACCGCACGACGTGGCCGCCCCGATCGTGGCGGCCTACGCCGAGTCGCTCACCCAGGTCTTCTTCTGGGCGGCGCCGGTCGCCCTGGTCGGATTCGTGCTGGCGCTGTTCTTGCGCGAGATCCCGCTGCGCGACATCCACGACAGCACAATCGATCTCGGCGACGCGTTCGGCATGCCGACCACCGAGACGCCCGACCAGATGCTGGAGAACGCGATCGCGCGGATGCTGCGCGGCGAGACCGGCATGCGGCTGCGCAGCATCGCCATGCGACCCGATTGCCGGCTCGACGTCGCCGGACTGTGGGGGGTCTTGCGGATCAATCGCTACACCGAGATGTACGGGACCGCCCGGCTCACCGACATGGCCGACTACCTCCGGATACCGTTCGAGGTGCTCGAGCCCACCTTCGCCCGCCTGGTATCCGGGGGTTACGCGCAGCGCGACGGCGAGCGGATGTGGCTCACCCCGGCCGGGGGACAACAGGTCGCATACGTGCACTCGCTGCTGTTGGCCTGGCTGGTCGACAAGCTCGCCCGGTCACCGGGATTCGAGGGTCGCCCGGACCGCCGCGCGGTGGAGGCGGCGCTGGACCGCGTCGCGCATCGTGTGCTGGCCCAACGGGATTGGCATGAGGAACAGCCGACCGTGGCAATCCCGTCGGCCGCTCGCTAACCGGTGCCGATACGCATTCGCCGACATCCCCAACCCGGGTGATGACGCGGGCGTACCATCACGCCATGAGCCGAATCGGAACTTTTGCTGACGACGACCTGGCCGGCTGGTTTGTGAAGTCCCCGGACATCGGCGGCGCGCTCGGCGGCTTCAGCCAGGCGGTGTACACCAAGAACCGGTTGCCGATCCGCACCCGCGAACTGGCCCGCGCCGTGATCGCCCACCGCAACGAATGCGTCGTCTGCGTCAACACCCGCGATGAAGACGGACCGGCGGCGGGTGTGGACGAGGAGCTCTATGACCACGTCCACGAGTGGCGCACCTGGCCCGGCTACAGCGAACAGGAGCGGCTGGCCGCCGAGTTCGCCGACCGCTTCGCCACCGAGCACACCGCGCTGCGCGACGACGAAGACTTCTGGAGCCGGTGCGCCGCACACTTCTCCGACGAACTGCTGGCCGACCTGGCACTGTCCTGCGCGCTGTGGGTCGGCATGGGCCGAGTGCTGCGGACCCTCGACATCGGCCAAGCCTGCAAGCTGACCATCCCCAGCCGCGGCTAGTTTTCGTGTTGCCCGGCCATCCGGCGATGGCGCGCGCCGCGGGCACAAAAGACGCGCCGCCGATGTTGCGGTGTGGGTGAGGGAGCTCGGAGGGAGGCGGCGGTGAAGATTCGCTTCGGCGTCGGCCTG
>NZ_LZLL01000515.1:0-702 GCF_001669335.1 Mycobacterium sp. 1245852.3
CTCGGCCAGCGCCCGTCGTGCCGTCGACGCGCCGATGCCGGTGCCCGCGGCGGCGGTGACGACCACCACCTTGCCCTGCAGAAGTCCGTGTCCGGCAATCTCTTTCGGGGCTTCGGACAGGCTCATCCCTTCACCTCTCGGGGTAGGCCGAGCACCCGCTCGGCGATGATGTTGCGCTGGATCTCGTTGGACCCGCCGTAAATGGTGTCCGCGCGGGTGAACAGGAACAGCCGCTGCCATTCGTCGAACTCGCCGTCGGCCAGGGTCAGCCCCGGCTTGCCGATGACGTCCATGGCCAGCTCGCCGAGGTCGCGATGCCAGTTGGCCCACAACAACTTCGACACGTTGTCCTGTCCGGGCTGCTCGACATCCATGGTGGCCAGCGCGTAGCTGCGCATGGCCCGCAGCCCGGTCCACGCCCGGGTCAGCCGCTCGCGGATGAACGGGTCCTCGGCGGCGCCGGTCCGCTGGGCAAGCTCGGCGAGGTTGGAAAGCTCACGGGCGTAACGGATCTGCTGCCCGAGCGTCGAGACCCCACGCTCGAAGGTCAGCGTCCCCATGGCGACCCGCCAGCCGTCGCCGGGCTCGCCGACCACCAGAGAGGCCTCGGTGCGGGCGTCGTCGAAGAACACCTCGTTGAATTCCGAGTCACCGGTCAGCTGGATGATCGGACGGACCTGGACACCGGGCTGATCCAGCGGC
>NZ_LZLL01000516.1:0-3077 GCF_001669335.1 Mycobacterium sp. 1245852.3
CGCGGGCGGTCGCTGGCGAACCCGCGTACCACATGGGCGCGAACGAATTCCGCCGCCACGTCGGGATCATCCATGTCCAGCGTCGAGGACGGCGTGCTGAACAACGAGAACAGGATGCGCGCGAACCATTCACCGGCGGCCTCGATGTCGAGGTCCTTGCGCACCTCGCCGGTGAGCCGGGCGGCCGACAGGTAGGGGGCGAAGAACTCGACGCATTCACGCAGCAGCACCGCGGCGTCCTTGGTCAGCAACAGGCTGATGGCGTCCTCGTCGAAGTACTTTTCCGAAGCGATGACCCGCCGCGCCTGGGTGACGAAAACCGCTGCCGAACACAGCTTGTCCTCCAGCGTGCCGCCACGGTCCATCGCCTTGGTCATCTCGCGGTAGAACCGCTGCGACGCGTGCTCGGCGCACGCCTCGACGATCGAGGCCTTGTCGGAGAAGTATTCGTAGATCGTGCTGCGGGATACGCCCGCGTGCTTGGCGATGTCGACGATGGTCGCCTTCTGCAATCCCTGCTTGCCGAAGCACGCGAACGCCGACTCCACGATGAGCTCGCGGGTGTCGGTCACCTGAGAAGCCTGCGCCGTCACGGGATCAACGCCCCCCGGGGCACCAGCCCGGCATCGGCCGAGGCGAACGCCGCGTTGACGTCGGCCAGATGAAACGGCTCGGGCATCAGCCGCTCGAACGGAAAACTGGTGTGCTGCAGGAACGACAGCCCGGTGGCCAGGGTGACGGGGTCATAGAGCATCACGCCGCGCACGGACTTGTTGCCGTAGACCAACGCGCTGGGGTCGAGCTCGAAGGTGCGTCCCATCCCGACGTTGCCGACCTCGAGCAGCGTGCCGCCGTTGTTGAGGAACCCGATTCCCTCCGGGATAACGCCCGGCACACCGACGACCTCGAGCACCCAGTCCGCCCCGATGCCGTCGGTGTGTTTGTGCACCCGCTCGGTGACCTCGGCCGCCGAGAGTGCGCTGGCGTCGATGCACACGGTGGCGCCGAAGTCGGCGGCGACGTCGAGCCGTTCGGCGATCTTGTCGATGACGATGACCGACGCCGCGCCCGCCGTCCGGGCGACGGCCGCGGCGTTGATGCCCAGCCCGCCGGCGCCCTGAATGACGACGGTATCCCCGAGGCGAACCTCGCGCAGCGCGAAAAGCACCTGCGCCAGAGCGCAATTCAACGGCGCTACCGCCTCGTCGGGCAGGTCGGCGGGAACCTTGTACAGCGGCTGCCGGCGGCTGGTGTAGTAGTACTCGCCGTAAGCGGCGACGAAGTGCGGTACCTGCTCATGGGTGCGGTACTCGCCGGCCATCAGGTTCTGGCAGGCATACGAGCGTCCGCGCGCGCACGCGTGACAGCTGCCGCAGAACCAAAAGTACGGCGCCACCACACGGTCGCCGACGGCGAGCGGCTTACCGGTCGCGTCGGTGGTCAGGCCCTCGCCGAGTTCGGCGATCTCGCCGACCATTTCGTGGCCCATGGCGAAGGGGCAGGGCAGCGGCAGCTCGCCGCGAAAGATGTGTAGGTCGGATCCGCAGATGCCGGCCATCCGCAGCCGCAGCGCCGCGGTGCCCGGCGCAGGTGTGGACAACGGGAATTCGGCCAGCTCGATGGGCCCGCCGTGGGCGGTCAGGATCGCGAGCCTGGGCATGGCGAGCCCCTCAGCCGGCCGGTGCGAGGATCAGGCCGCTGGTCGGCACCCCGGTTCCGGACGTGACCAGCACGTGTTCGACGTTGTCGACCTGGTTGTACGACGTGCCGCGCACCTGACGCACCCCCTCGGTGATGCCGTTCATGCCGTGGATGTACGCCTCGCCGAGCAGGCCGCCGTTGGTGTTGATCGGGAATTCTCCGCCCAGCGACAGCCGCTCGACCGTCGCGAAATCCTTGGCCTCGCCGCGCCCGCAGAACCCGAGCTCCTCGAGCTGGGCGAACACGAACGGCGTGAAATGGTCGTAGATGAAGGCGGTCTGGATGTCTTGGGGCTTGAGACCGGAGTCGCGCCACAGCTGACGGGCCACCACACCCATCTCCGGCAGGCCGGTGATCTCGTCGCGGTAATAGCTGGTCATCATCTCGCCGTCGCGGGCCGCGCCCTGGGCGGCCGCGGTGATGATGGCCGGCGGCTGGCGCAGGTCGCGGGCGCGTTCGGCGCTGGTGATCACCAGCGCGACGCCGCCGTCACTCTCCTGGCAGCAATCCAGCAGGCGCAGTACGGGTTCGACGATCCAGCGCGAATTCTGGTGGTCTTCCAGGGTGATCGGCCGCTGATAGAACCAGGCGTCGGGGTTGGTCGCCGCGTGGTTGCGGTCGACGACCGCGACCCTGCCGAAGTCGGAGTTGGTGACGCCGTAGGTCGACATGTAGCGCTGGGCGTGCATCGCTACCCAGGCCGCGGGGGTGAGCAGCCCGAACGGCGCGTAATGCGCCATGAACAATGGGGTTTCGGCCATGCTGCGTCCGCTGCCGCCAAACCGGAAGCCGGAGCGCTCGTTGAAGGCGCGCCAGCACACCACCACGTCGGCGACCCCGGTGGCGACCGCCATCGCCGCGTGCACGACGGTGCCGGCGGCCGCGCCGCCGCCGTGGTGCACGCGGGAAAAGAAGCTCAGGTCGCCGATGCCCACGTTGCGGGCGACGTCGATCTCATCGCTGGAGTCCATGGTGAACGTGACCATGCCGTCGACGTCACCGGGGGCCAGGCCGGCGTCGTCGAGGGCGGCGCTGACCGCCTCGCACGCCAATTGCAGCTCGCTGCGCCCGGATTCCTTGGAGAACTCCGTCTGTCCGATCCCGACGATGGCGCAGCTTCCGGGAAGGCTGCCCGGACCCGTCCGGCTCATGCGGCCACCCCGTCGAGCAGGCTGAGCACCGCCGTGCCGGACACGTGATCGCCCAGGCTGTTGGAACCCTTGAACGTCACCTCGACGAAGTTCTCGGCCGGCGGCGTCCCAGTAGGGCCTTGAGTCTTGCCGGTGACGCTGCCGGTGAACCGCAGCGGATCATCCGGAAAGCACGGCACCCCCAGGCGGATCGACAGGTTCTTCACCATCGCTTCGGGGCCGGCC
>NZ_LZLL01000517.1:0-505 GCF_001669335.1 Mycobacterium sp. 1245852.3
CCACGGGCGGTTCGTTGAGGAAGTTCATCGCCCGCACGTTGGGCATGCCGAACAGCACCACCGAGGAGACGTGGTTGGCCACGTCGGGCGCCAGCGGCTTGGGCACGGTGTTGGGGTCGATGCCGTCGGGCACGGCGGCCGAGGTGACAAAGCCCATCACGGCCGCGCCCTGCGAGTAGCCGCCGAGCACCATCTTGGTGGTGGGGCAGTCATGGGCCATCGAATTCACGTGCGCGCCCGCGTCTCTGACGCCGTCGATGCCGGTCGCCCACTGATCGCTGGCGGGGTAGTTGACGGGGTAGACGTCGAAGGACCGTCCGCCCACGCGCTGGTGCAGGGCGTCGACGAAGGCCTGGCCGGTGGGGCCCACGCCCGGTGCTTCACCGGTGCCGCGGGCGAACACCACTTGCACGTCCGGACACTGGGCCGACGCGGAGGGGATAACGGAGGCGGACACGGCCGAAACGGCCACGCCCGACGCTGCGAGAACTACTGCGGAACCAAG